>DATLJG010000408.1:0-5000 GCA_035538995.1 Hyphomicrobium sp.
GGAAGCACGGTGCGAACGTTATGGCCAAACTCGCGGACTGCGCCGGTCGTCTCCAAATATCCGAGCCCCACGGCCAGAAGAGCGACGAAGAACGCGAAAATCCAGGGCAACCGCCGCAGGATCAGAAAGCCGATAATGAGCAGCGGCACTGCCGCTGAAATGAGACCAAGTGTCGTGTCGTTGACGTTGATCACGCGCGTCCTCCATCGGTTTTTAGCCACGCGGCGCAACAGGCTTTCGCCAGTTCACGAACGCGCAGGATGTAACTCTGACGCTCCGTTACCGAGATTACGCCGCGAGCGTCGAGCAGGTTGAAGATATGGCTCGCTTTGATGCACTGGTCGTAAGCGGGCAGCGCGAGCAAGTGCTCCCCATCCTTTTCCCCCTTCCCAAGAAGTGCCTTGCATTCAGCCTCGGCATCCCGGAAGTGGCGAAGCAGCAATTCCGTATCTGCGTATTCAAAATTGAAGCGGGAATACTCCCGTTCCGCCTGTAAAAACACGTCGCCGTAGCTCAGGCGCTTGTCATCTGTGCGGCCATTGAAGTTGAGATCGAAAACCCGATCGACTCCCTGGACGTACATCGCGAGCCGTTCGAGGCCGTAGGTGATCTCGCCCGCAACCGGATTGCAGTCGAAACCGCCGACCTGCTGGAAGTACGTGAATTGGGAAACTTCCATGCCGTTGCACCAGACTTCCCAGCCCAATCCCCATGCGCCGAGCGTCGGGCTTTCCCAATCGTCCTCGACGAAGCGAATGTCATTCAGCGACGTGTCGATGCCGATGGCGTCGAGACTCGCCAGATACAGCTCCTGAATGTTCGCAGGCGATGGCTTCATGATGACCTGGAACTGATAGTAGTGCTGCAACCGGTTGGGATTTTCGCCGTAGCGCCCATCCTTTGGGCGACGAGATGGTTGTACATAAGCAGCCGACCAAGGCTTCGGGCCAAGGGCGCGCAACGTGGTCGCCGGATGAAAGGTTCCGGCGCCGACTTCCATATCGTACGGCTGAAGGATGACGCATCCCTCCCTGCCCCAGAAGGTTTGCAGCGTAAGGATCAAATCCTGGAAGGCTTCCTTAGGGCGCAGCGCGGAAGGTCGTGCGGCCTTGGTCGAGACCGTCGTCGTCGTCATTGTCTGGCTCTTTCCGGCTCAAGTCGCGGCGCAATATACGCGCTACCGGTGCCTTGTCACGCCTTCCCGGCCCTATTTTGCCAAGACTTTGAGCATGATCCCGTGAAAACTGAGGAGTCTGGCGACTGGAGTGCTTTCCGGGTCAGCGTTCCCGTTTCGTGGTCGGACGATAGACCCCGGCGCCCTCATCCCATTCGAGATTGCCAAGGTCGCGCTCTGTGGCGGCGCGCCGGCTATTGCGTGCCCGGGCTCGCGGCGGATGCGCGCCTCCCAGATAGCCGGACAGGATCCGGTATCCGGCAATCCCAGCGGCGCCGACGAGCGCAAGAAACATGACTGGCGGCATTTCGAAGCCCTCCGGGCCCTACCTATAGGCCGAAGCGTGACCAAAGGGTGCGCGCCTCCACAGCCGACACCAGATCATCGGCAAAAGCAAGAGGCTGGGGGCTGGCACCCAGCACGCCCGGCGATCTTCTCAATCGTGCGAGCAGACCCTTTTTTTCGCCTTCGATCAGTTTCAGCCGGATCTTATCGCCGAAGACTTCGCGCATTTTCGAGCGGATATCCGCGATACCATCGACGAGACCGAATTCGGCGGCTTTCGAGGCCGACCAGAATGCCCCCGAGAACAGCTCGGCGTCCGGCGCCTTCAGTTTGCCCAAGCGGCGTTCCTTGACGAGGCCGATGAAGACGTCGTGCACGTCCTGCTGGATGAGTTTGAGGCGCGCGACATCATCGTGGTCTTCGGGAAGAAACGGATCGAGCTGGTTCTTGTTGGCTCCCGCCGTATAAACGCGCCGCTCGACGCCGAGTTTCTGCAAGAGTTCAACAAATCCGAAGCTGCGCGAGACGACACCGATCGAACCGATGATGGACGACGGATCGGCGTAGATTTCATCGCCGGCGATCGCGAGAAAATAACCGCCCGAGGCCGCGACATCCTCGCAGAAGACATAGACGCGCTTTTTATTTTCAACGGCGAGCTGACGGATCCGCTTGAAGAGCAGATTGGATTGCACCGGCGAGCCGCCCGGCGAATTCACGATCACCGCGACGGCGGGCAATTTTGACGCGGAGAAGGCTTTGTCGATCGCGTTTGCGTATGAGGCGATCGTTACGCCGGGACGCAGCGGAGTCGCCATGCCGATAGGACCATGAAAGCGTAGGACGGGCACGACGGGTCGGCGCGAAAATGGCCACATTCAAAAGGCTCCTGATGCGTTCCGTTCTAAATTGGGGCGCTGCCCGTCTATTGCAATCGGGCTTCAGACACCAGCCCTGATCAGCCTCTGCACGACGCCGGGAGCGCCGCGCCAAAGCGGAATATCGCTTCCACCTCCGGCACGAAATTCTGCCCCGGTTCGTGCAATACGAGGCCCGGCTTAAGAGTCATCGGGGCGCGGCTGCCTTTGATGCCTTCGACGATCACGCGGATGGCCGGCTCACCGGCGCGCGAATAAATTGGAAGAACGGCCACCGATCCAAACCGGCCTTCGAATGCGGACAAGATGCGTGGCAGGGCATCGGCCTTATGGATCATCGCGACGCGGCCTCCGGGGGCCGCCATGCGGCACATGAAGCGCGCCCATCCCTCGAGCCCGTCTTCAGGCATTTGATGCGAGACGGTTTTCAATAGGCTTCCGGCCGCGGTGCTTCGCCGGTCATCGTGGTAGGGTGGGTTGGCCAAAACAACGGCGAAGGTTTCGGATTCTATTTCAGCGCGCTCCAGCGCCAAGGTCGCCCGCGTGATATCGGTTTCGACAACCGTGACGCGATCCCTCAGGCCGTTGCGGTCGACGTTGCCGGATGCCAGCCCGGCCAGTTGAGGATCGCGCTCGATCAGCGTGACGTGTGCGGCGGGACATCGTGCCGCGACACAGAGACCGACGACGCCAACGCCGGCGCCGACGTCGATCACCGGCCCCGCTGCGACGGTTTCAGGGGTTATCAAGGCGGCGAGCAGCACTGCGTCGGTCCCAGCCCGGTAACCATTCCGAGGCTGCCGGATCGTCAAGGCACCGCCTAGAAAAAGGTCGTCGCTCATCTGTTCGGCAGTCAGGAGGCCGGACTCAGAGCCGCTCATGTTCGATCACCCACTCGCCGAGACCCGCGTCCCGCAAAATGCGGCTCGCCCGCAGCCAGGACTCCTCGGATACGACCACCCGGCGCGGAAATGCCCCGATTGACCCTTCCATAAGACTGATATTTCGATCAAATACCACCGCCTCGATGCCCTGATCGGAGAGCAATGCCTCGACGTAGCTGATAAGGACAAGGTCGTTCGTCTTGATCAGTTCGCGCATGTCACCACTCTCCGGAAAGCAAAAGGGGCCGGACGCGGAGCCGCACGGACGGCATCGCGGATTCCGCCTATGTTAGCATGGCAAATTCTAGAATGGGGACCAACTTGGGCCGCGTCATACCACTTGAAGACGTTCGCGAGACGGGCCAGCGGCTGCAGCCGCTCCTCGATCTGGTTGCCGATGACCTGGAAGCCATTAACCGCATCATCCTCGACAAGGCGGTTTCCGATGTCGAGATGATTCCCGAGCTGGCCCATCATCTCATCGACAGCGGCGGCAAACGCCTTCGCCCCATGCTGGCGCTCGCCTCGGCGAAATTGTGCGGCTACACGGGCAGCGGACATATCCGCACCGCATCGGCCGTCGAATTCATGCACACGGCGACGCTGCTGCATGACGACGTCGTCGATGAGAGCGCCACACGGCGTGGCCGCAAAACGGCGCGCATGATCTGGGGCAATCAGGCGAGCGTGCTTGTCGGCGACTTCCTGCTCGGCCAAGCCTTCAAAATGTTCGTCGACGTCGGTTCGTTGGCGGTGCTTCGCATCATGTCGAACGCAGCGGCGACGATCGCTGAAGGCGAGGTCATGCAGCTCGCCGCCGCCAAAAACACGTCGACAACCGAAGACGAATATCTGGCGATCATCAACGCCAAGACGGCGGCTCTGTTCACGGCGGCCGCGGAGTCGGGCGCTGCCTTGACGCAACGGCCGACGGAAGAACAGGCGGCGCTGCGATCGTACGGAAAGAATCTCGGCCTCGCCTTCCAGCTCGTCGACGACGCGCTGGACTATGCCGGTGACAGCACGCGGCTCGGAAAGTCCGTCGGCGATGATTTCCGCGAAGGCAAAATCACGCTGCCTGTCATCCTTTCGTTCCGGCGCGGCACGTCGGAAGAGCGCCAGTTCTGGAACCGCACGATCGCGGAAGGCGACATCGCGGAAGGCGATCTCGAACATGCCATTGCGCTGATGCGCAAGCACAAGGCGATCGAAGCAACGCTCGAACGCGCGCGCTCCTATGGGGCGATCGCACATGATGCCTTGGCGATCTTTCCGGCAAGCCGTGAAAAAGATGCGCTCGAGCAAGTGATTTCGTTCTGTATTGGCCGCTTGTACTAGCCGAGCCGTGTCGACCGGACCCACCAGTCTGGTTGGCATTGACTCAGCGTCGCGGCGGCCGCGTCGGCTGCATGTTTAGATTCAAATAGCGCAAAGCACGTCGGCCCAGCGCCGGATAGCTGAACGAGGCGGTTGCCATCGAGCCCACGAAGTTCGGCGATCACCGTTTCGATGACGGGAAACAAACTTCGAGCTGGCGCTTCGAGGTCGTTACCCCGCGCTTTCGCATAGGCGACGACGTCCGATACGCTTGCAAATGCGGGGGGCGGCTCAGCAGGCGGCGCGCCGGTCAGCGAAGCCGCGCCGAGCTTGGCGAAAACCTGACCGGTTTTGTTTGCCGGAACACTTGCGAGCGGGTTGGCCAGCACTGCGTACAGATCGCCCGGCAGATCGACATCTTCGAGATGCTCGCCCGTTCCGGTCATCATAACGGACTTGCTC
>DATLJG010000409.1:0-2087 GCA_035538995.1 Hyphomicrobium sp.
GCGAAGCCGCGCGCCAAGGCGATCACCTTATCGGCAGCGACGCCGGTGATCGGCTCCTGCCAGGCGGGTGTATAGGGCACGTTGTCGTCGAAGCCTTTGGCACACGCCCCGCCAAGGCCGCGGTCGAGGCCGTAGTTGGCGCACAAAAGGTCGAACACGGTCGCGACGTAGGCTTCGCCGTCCGTCAGCGCGATACGACGTACTGGCACGTTGCGTGTGAGCACGTCGGAGCCTTGATCGTTCTGCTGGAAATGCTCGTGAGGCTTGCCGCCGAAATAGGGAAAGGCGACGGACAGCACTTCGTCGCGCCGGTCGATGAGGCTGAGCGCCAACCGGGTTTCCTTGCCCGTCTCGCCGTCCTTCTCTTCGAGGTTCCAACGTCCGGCCGGTTCTCCATCTGTCGGCCAGCGATAACCTACCGAACCTTGCGGCACGACGAGGTCACCGCTGTCCTCGGCCGCGGCAACGGTCTTCCAGTCGGCGCGCGGCGAGGACGGAGCGCCCGGCAGATCGCTCTGCCGAAGGTAGCGGTCCGGTACGAAGCGTTTGCCGTCCTTGCGGAGCTTGACGAGCATAGGCATGTCGGTGAGACGGCGGCAATAATCCTCGAAATATGGCGTCTTGCGATCGAGAAAGAATTCTTTGAGGATGACATGGCCCATCGCCAAGGCGAGCGCGGCATCGGTGCCTTGCTTGGGGTGAAGCCAGAGGTCCGACAGCTTGGCGACTTCCGAATAGTCCGGTGTGATCGCGACGACCTTCGTGCCGTTGTAGCGCGCTTCGACGAAGAAATGTGCGTCCGGCGTGCGCGTCTGCGGAACGTTGGAACCCCAGGCGATGATGTAGCCGGAATTGTACCAGTCCGCCGATTCCGGCACGTCGGTCTGCTCGCCCCATGTCTGCGGGCTCGACGGCGGCAAGTCGCAATACCAATCGTAAAACGAGAGGAGGGTGCCGCCGATCAGGCTCAGATAGCGCGAGCCGGCGGCGTAGGAGACCATCGACATGGCCGGGATCGGCGAGAAGCCGACAACGCGGTCCGGTCCCCACGTCTTGATCGTGTGGACGTTGGCCGCCGCGATGATCTCGGCCGCTTCTTCCCAGGTCGAACGCACGAAGCCGCCGCGGCCGCGGATCGCCTTGTAGGATTTTGCAACCTTTTCGTCGCCGACGATCGACCCCCAGGCTTCGACGGGCTGAAGCGTCTTGCGCGCCTCACGCCAGGCCTTGACGAGGCGGCCACGTACCATCGGATACTTGATGCGGCTGGCGCTGTAGAGATACCAACTATAGGAAGCCCCGCGTGAGCAGCCGCGTGGCTCATGGTTAGGCATGCCGGGACGGGTGCGCGGATAGTCGGTCTGCTGCGTCTCCCAGGTAACGACGCCGCTCTTGACGTAGATCTTCCACGAACACGAGCCGGTGCAGTTAACGCCGTGAGTGGAGCGCACGATCTTGTCATGCTGCCAGCGCTGGCGGTAGCCTTCCTCCCACATGCGGTCTTCGTCGCGAAGCTCGCCGTGACCATCCGCGAAAGAGTCTCGGCGACGGGAGAGGTAGGTAAGGCGCTCCAGAAAATGGCTCATATAGCCGCTCCTTTTCCAGACTCTATTGCGGCATTGCGACGGTGATCAATTCCCGTTGCGTTGCCCATTACTGGCGCACGCCGGACTTCGGTCAGGTAGTTGAGGATCAGCGATACCGAGACGATGCCGTAAAGCAGCATGAAACAGCTGGAATTGATGCCGAGCCGTTCGAGGATGGAGCCGAACATGATTGGAAGGAGAAAACCGCCGAGGCCGCCGACCATGCCGACAATGCCCGAGACCGCGCCCATGTTGTCAGGAAAATCGTCGCCGATGTATTTGAAGGTCGACGCCATGCCAAAGGCGAAAGCCACGCCGAGAATGAAGAGCAGTGCGGTGAACAGCCAACTTGGCAGCGCGATGGAGAATCCTGCCGGGCCGTGAATCGTATGTACGATCAGGTCAGTTTTCGGATAGGACAGAATAAATAAGCAGATCCATGCTACCCACAAAACCCACCAGGTCACCGCATGTGCGCCGAAGCGGTCCGACAACCAGCCG
>DATLJG010000410.1:0-1628 GCA_035538995.1 Hyphomicrobium sp.
CGAACTCAAGAACACCATCAACACGATGGTCGATCAGTTGAACGGCTTCGCTTCGGAAGTGACGCGCGTCGCCCGCGAAGTCGGCACCGAGGGCAAGCTCGGCGGACAGGCGACCGTTCCCGGCGCGGGCGGCACGTGGAAGGATTTGACCGATACGGTCAACGTCATGGCGGCCAACTTGACCGAGCAGGTGCGTGGCATCGTCAAGGTCGTGACCGCCGTCGCCGAGGGCGATCTGAAGCCGAAGCTGACGGTCAAATCGAAGGGCGAGGTCGCCGCACTCGCCGAAACGATCAACGCCATGACGGATACGCTCGCGATTTTCGCCGATCAGGTGACGACGGTGGCGCGAGAGGTCGGTGTCGAAGGCCGTCTCGGCGGTCAGGCAAACGTGCCGGGCGCATCCGGCACCTGGAAGCATCTGACCGGCAACGTCAACCTGCTCGCTGAAAATCTGACAAATCAGGTTCGCGCCATCGCCGAAGTTGCGACGGCCGTGACCAAAGGTGACCTGACGCGATCGATTCAGGTCGATGCGTCCGGCGAAGTCGCCGAGCTCAAAGACTACATCAACACGATGATCGATAACCTCCGCCTGACGACGGAGCGCAATACCGAGCAGGATTGGCTGAAGACCAACCTCGCCCGCTTCACCAATATGCTGCAAGGACAGCGCGATCTATCGACCGTCGGCAGAACGCTGTTGACGGAGCTGGTACCGCTCGTCAACGCGCATCAGGGCGTCATCTACCAATTTGATGCAAGATCGGAAAACCAGCTGAAGCTGCTGGCGCGCTATGCCGACGACACCGCATCGCAATCGCCGGAACGGCTCGAGTTCGGAGCAGGCTTGATCGGCCAGTGCGCCGTCGACAAACAGCGCCGCCTTATCAAAGACATTCCACAGTCTTCGGCTCCGATCGATGCTGTCGTCTTCAAGGCGTTACCGCGCAGCGTCATCGTGCTGCCGATCACCTTCGAAGACCAGATCAAGGCGGTGATCTCGCTCAGCTCGCTACACGACTTCGAACCGGCGCATTTGACGTTCCTGGAACAATTGACTGTCAGCATCGGTATCGTTCTGAACAGTATCGAAGCAACGATGCAGACAGAAGAGCTTCTGACGCAATCTCAAGAATTGGCGGCCGAGCTTCAGGATCAGCAGAAGGCGCTCCAAAAAACCAACGAGGAGATGGCGCAGAAAGCCCAGCAGCTGGCCGAGCGTAACGTCGAGGTCGAGCGAAAGAACGAAGAGATCGACCAGGCCCGCCGCGCCGTCGAAGAAAAGGCGGCCGAACTCGCCCTCACCTCACGCTATAAATCCGAATTCCTCGCGAACATGTCTCACGAGCTGCGGACGCCGCTGAACAGCATCCTCATTCTCGGTCAGCAGCTGACCGACAACCCCGACGGCAACCTGACCGACAGACAGGTCGAGTTCGCGCGCACGATCCACGGCGCCGGCACGGATCTCCTGACCTTGATCAGCGACATCCTCGATCTGTCCAAGATTGAATCCGGAACCGTATCGGTCGAAGCCGAGGAAATTTCCTTCAACGGCCTGCTTGAAACGGTCGCGCGTCCCTTCCGTCACGAAGCCGAACGCCGCGGCCTCGACTTCGAAATGT
>DATLJG010000411.1:0-4596 GCA_035538995.1 Hyphomicrobium sp.
GCGGCCGCGGTCTCAAGCATGTGCCGCATCGAGGCGCCGCATGTGCGCATGGCCTGAATGAAGTGGCGCATACTGCGGGAACCATCGGTGTCCTGGTTGCCGTAGCGCGGCTCATCGCCCGCGGCCTGGGTGAGGCGCACGCGCGCCCAGTCGGCTTCCATTTCATCGGCGACGACAGCGGGCAGACTCGTCCTGATGCCGGTTCCCATTTCGGCGCGATGCGCGACAATCGTGATGGCGCCATCAGGCTCAATCGCGACGAAAACCTTCGGATCGGTCACCCACTTGTTCGGCATGTCGTCGGCGCCGGTGGGATAAAGTTTCAGCGCTTCACGGGCACTCGCCGGTGAGAGGCTAACGGACAGCACGAGGCCGGTGCCGCCCAGGATACCGCCGAGAACCGAACGGCGGCTGATGTTTTCGATGACCGGGCCAGTGCGTGGCTTGCGGACTTCGAACGTTTCGTCTTCAAAGTATTGAAGCATGATCATACTCCTCCGGCGGCGAGCCGAATGGCTTCGTGGATTCGCTGATAACAACCGCAGCGGCAAATGTTGCCCGACATGTCTTCGACGATCTGCGCGTCGCTCGGTGCGTTGTTCTTGCTGAGTAGAGCGGCGGCCTGCATGATCTGGCCTGCCTGGCAGAACCCGCATTGCGGCACGCTCACTTTGCGCCACGCCTTCTGGACGGGATGATTGCCGTCGGGGCTCAATCCTTCGATCGTGGTGATGGATTTTCCCGCCGCGTCGGCGACGGTGGTCATGCACGAGCGAACGGCGGTCCCGTCAAGATGAACCGTGCATGCGCCGCAGACGCCGGCGCCGCAACCGAACTTCGTGCCGGTCAGATTGAGTTCATCCCTGATGAACCAGAGAAGAGGCATATCAGGGTCGCCGCTGAATTCGCGGGTTTCACCGTTGATCTTGATGCTGGGCATGAGTGCACGCTCCTTTCACGTGGCGGCCGAGGCCGCCGGTTCCCGACATTTCCGTAATCAGTTTCGTGTTTCGATCATTGTCCGCGTCTCCTAAGGAACGAGCAGCGTCAGCGGCCAGACATAGGCTTGTCCCATGACCAGCAGGCCGACGAGTGTTGCGAGGGCGAGCGAATGAAAAAAGACAAAGCGCAGGATCGCGCCTTCGTGGCCGTACCATTTGGTTGCCGTCGACGCGACGACGATGGATTGCGCGTCGATCATCTTGCCCATGACGCCGCCGGAACTGTTCGCCGCCGCCATGAGGATCGCACTGATGCCGAGTTGTTCGGCCGTTATGCGTTGCAGGCCACCGAACAGGACGTTCGATGACGTGTCTGAGCCGGTCAGCGCGACACCGAGCCAGCCGATCATCGTTCCGAAGAACGGATAGGCATGGCCCGTGCTGGCGAGCGCCAATCCAAGCGTCGCATCGCTGCCCGCGTAGCGCGTTACGAAACCGATGGCCATCATGCAGGCGATGGTGAGTAACGAGTAGCGTACGAGGTAGATCGTTCGCCCATACATGCGCAGCAGCCCGGCGGGGCCGTAGCCCATGAAAAGGCCGGAAAGGATTGCGGCTATCAGGATGCCGGTTCCCGTCGCCGACAGCATGTTGAAGTTAAAGACGGCGCTTTCGGCCTGCGGAGTTTTGACGACCGGCGGGAGACGTTGCACGAGGTCATGGAGACCAGTAACCGGTACTTTCTGGCTCCAGATGCCGTCGAGCGAAGCCCGGACCTGGGGTGTTCCCCAGAGAAATACGAAGATCGCGAGAATGACCCACGGTATCCAGGCGCGGCGCACGGCATGGAAGCTATCGGTGATCGTGTGCATCGGGGCGGAGTCACCGGCCTCCGCTGATTCCTCAGGCATGCTCGTCATCGGATTGGCGGGCTGCCAGACCTTCAAGAACAGCGCGAGGCAGATCATCGAGGAAATGGCTGCCACCACATTCACCAGCCAGGGCCCGTGATAGTTCGAGACCAGATATTGCGGAATCGCGAAGCTGACGCCCGCGACGAGAATTGGCGGCCAAACTTCGAGCATCTTGCGCCAACCGGCGAAGGCCCAGATCAGCCAGAACGGAACGATGATCGAGAACGGCGCGAGTTGGCGTCCGACCATCGCAGTCAATTCGTGGAGATCGAGCCCGGTGACGGCTGCAAGTGCGATGACGGGTGTTCCAAGTGCGCCGAAGGCGACCGGCGCCGTGTTGGCGATCAGTGAAAGGCCGGACGCGGAAAGCGGCGAGAAGCCAAGACCGATCAGCATGGCAGCCGTGACCGCGACCGGCGTGCCGAAACCCGCGGCGCCCTCAAAGAATGCTCCGAGAGAAAAGGCGATGAACAGCAGCTGTAATCGACGGTCGTTGCTGATCGCGCCGATCGAACGTTGCAGGACGACGAATTCACCTTTCTCCTGAGCCAGCTGATAAAGAAAAATGACATTGAGGATGATCCAGCCGATTGGAAGCAGTCCGAACGCGGCGCCATAACCTGCCGCGAGCCCCGCCATGCGTACCGGCATTCCGTATGCAAGCACGGCAACGAGCAGAGCGGTCGCCAAGCCGATCAAGGCTGCGATATGAGCCTTGACCTCAAAAAGGCCGATGGCTCCGAGCAGCACGAAGACCGGCAGGGCGGCGACGACGGCCGAAATCAGCATGTTGCCGAACGGGTCATAAGCCTGTGACCACATGCGTTTGGTTCCCCCGACATTTTTGCCGGAAGACGCCGACGCTTCCGTCTGGTAAGTAAATTAGGCCAGAGGCAACGGCTGGTCAAAATAACTAGCGGGCTATATCGAAACGGGCCCCATGCCGTTTTTGTGACGATATGCACATTGCGTAGATCTGCTATTCGACGAGGATGGGCGCATGACGCAGGCCATACGCAGCCAGAAAATCTCCGATGTCATTGCATTGCACATCGAGAGGATGATTCTCGAAGGCGCGCTGCTGCCGGGCGAGAAGCTGGCTCCTGACCGGGAACTCGCTGTGAAATTCGATGTGTCGCGCCCGTCGTTGCGGGAAGCGATCGAGAAACTCGCCGCGCGCGGCTTGCTGACCGCGACGCGCGGCGGCACCTATGTGGCCCAGTTTCTGACGCCGATCATGGAGCCGCTCGCCAGTCTTTATCGCAACAATCAAAATGCCGCCGCGGATTATTTTGAATTCCGGCAATCCGTCGAAGCGCAAGCGGCGCGTTCGGCGGCCTTGCGTGCGACCGATGTCGATAAGACCGCCATCAGCAATTGTCTCAAGCAGATGCGGAAGGCGCACAAGCTGGCCAATCCCGCCAAGGAAGCGGAAGCCGATGTCAGCCTTCATATGCTTGTGTACGAGGCCGGTCATAACATGGTTGTGCTGCACATCATGCGGGCGCTGAGCGAGCTGCTGCGCAACAACATTTTCTTCAATCGCGAGAATCTCTATACGCGGGCAGGCATCCGCGAGAAACTTCTCACGCAGCACATCGAAATCGGCGAGGCGGTCATCGCAGGCGATGCCGTTGCCGCGGAAACAGCTGCGGCCGAGCATATTCGTTTCGTTGCCAACGCCGTCCTGGAAATCCAGCGTGCCAACAAACGCCTCACAACGTCGCTGATGCGTGTCGGACGTGGTGACCTGCTCGCTAACCGCCGCAGCGCGTTATGATGTGCCTCCGCGCGTTCGCTTGGCGATGAATTCATCGACACTCAACGGACCTGCACCGCCAAGCACGAGCGTCGCGAGGCACGCCAGATAGAGCAAGTCGCACTCGTAGCCGGGCTGCCCGAAGTGTGCGCCGGCAGCCGTCACCTCAAGAAGTTTGATTGAGCTGAAGCCGTACGGCCAATGGACGGTGAATATCGCAACGAGCAGAACGGCCGCCATCGGCAGGCTCGCGAGCAATGTGAAAGCGCCCAGAAGTATTGCCAGGCCACCGAAGATTTCGATCAGAATCGTCGCCCACGACATGAGGTAAGGGGCGGGGACGCCGATCGCGTGCAAAATGCTCGCGAATGAATCGGCGCCACGGAAAAATTTGGCAAAGCCGTGCGCCATGAAGCCGTATCCCACGATCAGACGTAACGGGATCGGCGCCCATCTGCCGAAATCGAACGCTACGGCGTCTTGAAGAACGGTCTGTGAGTTGCGGCGCTCGGAGCGCTCCAGGCTGGTCATGTCATCCCTCGATCCCGTGTGTGGCGATGATCGTGAGTTCGCGAGGGCGGGCGATTTCGTTTCCAGAGGTGTGAAAATCGGTTTGCTGGCGAGGCGCGGTCGTGGCTTTCGCGCAACGAGGCGATCGCGCACACGCCGACTGTCCGCCGGGCGATGAATTGGGAACGGGATTTTTTCCCAACGCCGACCACCGCCGCCATTTAGCCGATGGTGACGCGGGGCGATATTGCAACACCGTTTAGAAACATCGGTATCGAGCCAATCTCTTTGTTGACCTGACAAGTCATGTTTTGTTGGTTGCAATAAAAACAACCAGATGGCGAGTCTCAACGTGAACCGAATCGCGCTTTTTTCTTCCGCAGGCCTATTCGCGCTCGCGACAACAACCGCTCTCGCGCAAGAGGCCGCGCAACCGGCTCCGGCTCCCGCTCCCGCAACCGAGCCATCGGCG
>DATLJG010000412.1:0-1599 GCA_035538995.1 Hyphomicrobium sp.
GACTTCGAGGACGAGGAGGTGCGCGGCAAACGCGGGCACATCATTGGCGAAGTTACCCCTACGCAGATAGGCGTCTTTGTCTACGATTTGGAGCGGGTCTGGTGTCTGCATCCGGACGACGTCAGGATGACAGGCGAGCGGGATACTGAGGCTCAGGAAGATCGCGGTCCTGTGATCCGTGTCAACAAACATGGCGAGATTGTTGGGTAGATATGCGCATTCTCATTACCAACGATGACGGCATAAATGCCAAGGGGCTTGAAATCCTGAAGGCGATCGCGCTGGGCATATCGCCGGACGTGTGGACGATCGCGCCGGAAACCAATCAATCCGGCACGGCGCATTCGATGACGCTGCACACGCCGCTGCGCTTGCGTTCGCTCGACGAGCGCACGCACGCGGTCGCCGGTACGCCGACGGATTGCGTCATCATGGCGGTGCGCCATGTCCTGAAGGACCGGCCGCCGGACCTTATTCTTTCAGGCGTCAATCACGGTTCGAACCTTGCCGAGGACGTCACCTATTCGGGAACGGTCGCGGCGGCGATGGAAGGGGCGCTTCTCGGCATTCCGTCGATTGCGCTGTCGATGATGCTGGGGTTCGAGGACGGAGAGCGGCGGGCGATCTGGGATACGCCGCTGGCGCACGCGCCGAAGCTCATCAAGACGCTGCTCGCCGAGGCGTGGAGTGCAACCACGCTCATCAACGTCAATTTTCCCGATGCGCCGCCGGAACGCATCACAGGCGTCGCGGTGACGACGCAGGGTGTCCGCGATCAGTCGCTGCTCAACATCGACAGCCGCACCGATCCGTGGGGCACGCCGTATTTTTGGTTCGGCTTCGAGCGGCGCAAATCTACCCTCGTTCCAGGAACCGATCTTGCCGCGATCGCGGAAAACAAAATCTCGGTGACGCCGTTGAGCGTCGACCTCACCGATCGGGGTGCCGCTAAAATTCTTGCGTCACGTCTCGGCTAGACGTCGAGAGATGGGTTCTGCAACGTCAGAGCCAAAAGCCGCCGGAAAGCCGAAATTTGTGCGCGAATAAAGCGCAATTCGAGCCTATGTCACTAACCATCAGGCGTCGTTCCAAGCGTCGCCTGCATTAAATTCTTTCTGCCTTCCATTCATTCCGTTCGCGCGTGGGGCACGGGCAAGCGGGATGCACGCATCGCTACTCAGGATTTGGGGCAAATCCCGTACGGCGACGTTTACCGCCTGTTAACCGGTTAACGGTTAATGGATGGTGCGAGTAGAGGTGCGTACCATGACCAGTTGTTTTGGCGTTGTAAGCCGACGCGGGCATTTCAGCCTCAAGTCCGCAAAGGCCGTTTCCATTATTTTTGCCGGTCTCGCGATCGGGGGGTGCAGTGCAGACGTGACGCGCTTCGATAGTGCGTCCTTCAGCCTTAACGATCCGCCGGATGCCCGGCCCATTCCATCCGAGCCAGTGCGGACGAGTTCTCTCAACGACAATCAGGTCGTCGGAGCGCAGCCGCGCGGTCCTTATGGCGCGGGCGCATCGTCCGTCCAGGTCGCGGCGCTGCCCGACACCGGATATTCGAACCAGCCGCAATCCTACGCGCAGCCGTCGTATCCG
>DATLJG010000413.1:0-6153 GCA_035538995.1 Hyphomicrobium sp.
AACAAAAATGTCGGATTAGGCGGCGGTCAAACGTCTTGATAACGAACGCGACTGTCGTGAACCAACCGCAGCGCGCAAAACCGAAGGAGCACAACGTGTCAGACAAATCCAAAAAGGCCGACGCCAAGCCCGCGAGCGCCGCCAACACCGCCCGGCTGCATCGCGTGTTCGCGACCAAGCCCGAAAAGGTTTACCGCGCCTTCCTCGATGCCGACGCGCTGGCGAAATGGCTGCCGCCCTACGGCTTCACCTGCCATGTCGAGCACATGGACGCGAAGGTCGGCGGCACATTCCGGATGTCGTTCACGAACTTCACGACGGGCAACAGCCATTCGTTCGGCGGCGAGTACGTCGAACTCAAGCCGCATGAACTGATCCGCTACACCGACAAATTCGACGATCCGAATTTGCCGGGCACGATGCATGTCACGGTCAAGCTGCGCGCTGTGTCGGTCGGCACGGAGGTCGATATCGAGCAATCCGGCATTCCGGCAGTGATCCCGGTCGAGGCCTGCTATCTCGGATGGCAGCAATCGCTGATGCAACTCGCGAAGCTCGTCGAGCCCGATATTCCCGAATGATAATGCACACGGCGGCCGGCTCCCCGGAGGGGAGTCGCCGTGTGCCAACAAAAAGCCAACACTCCCTTCATCAACCGACGGTTAACCGCGCTCGCGGTCTTGCCTACACACGCGCCGGCAGAGAGTGAGATATTCTGCCGCTCGCTGATCCTGGAACGGATCGCGCGGGCTCGCGTTGAGAACATGGGCGTCGCGTTTGCGTCGCAAGGAGTGGAGCGCATGAAACGGAACTGGGCTGCGGCGGCGTGCGCGGTGTTGGTCGTCGTGGCCTTCGCGCCGCTCGCCAACGCGGACATGATCAGCGACGTCGAAGGCGCCCGCGCCAGAGAACGAGCCGGCTATTACTTGAATAGCCAGGATCGCGAATTCCTGCGCCGCTACGGCAGCAACGATGACTATGGCCGCTACGGCCGTCGCAGATACGACGGCTATTACCGCCCCGGCATCCGCGTCTTTATCGACCGCGACGGCGTGTACGGACCATACGGATATTAAAATCCACACAGGCGGAACAGAACGCAGGCGGCGGAGTTCGGCTTCGTCGCCTTATCGTTTGCGTGCAGTCGGCGATCAAAACGAAGCAGCCAAGTCAACGAAAACCGGAAAGCAAATTATTTTTTATTATTTTTGCGGCGGAAATGCCTCGTTCGAGCGTTTGAAGACTAATGCAGCAGATGGCGACCGTGCGTCTGCGGCTCAATGAAGTGCAGCTTGCGGCGGAGATCGCGCTGCCGAACACAAACGGAAAACAACTAGGAGAGACTTCGGATGAAACGCCTCGTACTCATCAGCTTCCTGGCTTTGGGAACGGCCTTCGGCAGCTCGGCTGCATCTGCGACGCCCGCAACGAGCGGTGTCGCCGGCCTGAGCAAGACCGAAAGCGCTATTCAACTCGCGCAGTACAGGGGCCGTGGCCATGACTCACGGCGCCATCATTCGCGGCGACATCACTACCGCGGACACCGCCATCACTACCGTGGGCATAACCGCTATCGCGGCTGGCATCGCTACCATCACCGTCCGTACAACTGGCGTTCGCGCGGATGCGCCGTCGTCGGACCGATCTGGTTCTGCCCGTGAGCGACGCGCCATCCGGCCGGCTCCGCGAAGCGGAGTCGGATGGCGCAAACAAAAACCGAACGATAGCCGGGCGGAGTTTCCGTCCGGCTTTTTTTGTGCGCAAGCGCGCCCGGCGGCCGGCTCGACGAAGGAGAGTCGCCGGGCGCAATCAAAAATCAATCTACCCGCGTCTTGCCTTCTCAATCGCCGCGACATCGATCTTCTTCATCGTCATCATCGCTTCGAATGCGCGCTTGCCTTCATCGCCGCCGACGGCGAGCGCCTCGGTCAGCACACGCGGCGAGATCTGCCAGTGGACGCCCCACTTGTCCTGGCACCATCCGCAGTCGCTCTCCTTGCCGCCGTTGCCGACGATCGCGTTCCAATAGCGGTCGGTCTCTTCCTGGTCGTCGGTGGCGATCTGAAATGAGAATGCTGGGCTGTGCTTGAAAGCAGGGCCGCCGTTGAGGCCGATGCACGGAATGCCCGCGACGGTGAAGTTGACGACGATCACGTCGCCCGCCTTGCCTGACGGGAAATCGCTCGGCGCGTGGTGGATGGAGCCGACGGAGCTGTCCGGAAACGTCTCGGCGTAGAAACGAGCCGCTGCTTCGGCGTCCTTGTCGTACCAGACGCAGATGGTGTTCTTGGCCATGAGCTTTCCTCTTTTGGTTGCGCCCGGCGACTCCCGTTCCGAGAGCCGGCCGCCAGGCGCGGCGGACATGTTGCGTAGCCGCTTCGCTTTATTATGACGATCTCGCCCGGCCCGTTCCGACACTTTTGTTTGCGCTTTGCGACTCGCGTTCCGCGAGCCGGCCGCAAAGCGCGGGGCTTGGTGGTTCTTTCATGCCGGAATGAGGCGCCAACGGCCGGCTCCGCGCAGCGGAGTCGTTGGCGCCAACAAAAAACCGCGCCAACGGCCGACTTCAGCCACCATTGTCATCCCGGGCGAGCCTTTTGCGAGACCCGGGACCCAGATTGAAGTGCGCATGTGCCGCTGGGTCCCGGCTCTTCGCTACGCTTCGGCCGGGATGACAGCTGGTGGTGGCACGCGCGAAAAAGAAGAAGCTCCAGGCGTGCGCATCCGGCGCGAAACAGCAAACACGCCATCCGGCCGGCGAAACAGCAAATGCACACGGCGGCCGGTTCGACGAAGGAGAGTCGTCCGCGCCGACTAAAGCTGCTCCGCGCATCGCGGCCGGCTCCGCGGAGCGGAGTCGCGATGCGCCATCAAAAACTGCTCCGCGCCCGGCGGCCGGCTCGCGGAACGCGAGTCGCTGGGCGCAATCAAAAAAATTTCAGAAGCAAAGCCAGGGGCCTAAACAGGCCGCGGGCGTCCCGCCCTTACAGGCCATCTGCGAGGAGTAACACTCAATCATCGCCCCTGATTTGCAGGTGGTTTTCACTGGCCCCTTCGGTACAAGCCCTTTCCCGGCGATCGTATTCTTCAGTGCGTTGTGGGAGAACAGCACCGCCAGATCGTGGGTGATGTTGTCGCCAATGGCTGCGACCCTCGTACATTCGGCCGCCTGAGCCGTCGCCGAAAGTGCGCACACCATGACCGCGGCCACGAAGCCGAACTTGAAAACCTGCATTGCAACCCCCCGGTGCGGACAAATCTGCTCGGACGCTAGTCCAGTGCTTGGCAGTTGCCAAGTAAAGGACCATTGCTGACACAGATATTTTCCGCACTGCGATTTATGAGGCGCACCGCGCACCGCATGGCCATCGATGCGTGTCCGATTCGCACGATGCCCTTGCCGGATGGGTGATGGGATTATCGGTGAGGTTGAGAGAGCGGGGATAAGATTTTTTGGGGATGTCGCACTAGCGCTTGTTGTGCTGAAATTTAATGATTGTATAATTCAACAATTATTGTACAAAAATATATGAACAACAAAGATGCCGTTACCCGGCTAGCCGCGCTGGCGCATGACCAGCGCCTCGCTATTTTCCGTTTGCTAGTGCGGAAAGGACCGAATGGCCTGCCCGCCACCGAGATCGCGGAGGCCGTGGGCGCAACGCCCACCGGTGCTTCGTTCCATCTCAAGGAGCTGGACCGGGCGGGGCTTATCCATGCCACGCGCGTCGGACGGTACATCCGCTACGCAGTTCACTTTGAAGGGATGCGGCAGCTCGTGACCTTCCTCACCGAGGACTGTTGCCAGGGGAATCCGGAGCTTTGCGGTTCGACAATCAAAAAAGCGCGTAAGCTATGTAAGGGAGAAGCGAAATGAACCTAGACCGGCCGTATAACGTGCTCTTTCTCTGCACTGGCAATTCCGCCCGGTCGATCGTGGGCGAAGCCATCATCAACCGCATCGGCGCCGGCAAGTTCAAAGGCTATAGCGCGGGCAGCATGCCGAAGGGCCAGGTGCATCCACTGACCATCAACCTGCTTAACAAGCTCAACTACGACACCACCGCGCTGCGGTCGAAGTCGTGGGAGGAGTTCACCGCCCCTGGCGCGCCGGATTTGGATTTCGTGTTCACGGTGTGCGACAACGCCGCCAACGAGGTGTGTCCGATCTGGCCGGGACAGCCGATGACGGCGCATTGGGGGCTACCCGACCCCGTCGAGGTGGACGGCGATCAGGCTCATCGCGCGCTGGCCTTTGCCGACACCTACCGGATGCTCAACAACCGCATCGGCATCTTCATCGGCCTGCCGCTGGCCTCCCTTGATGAACTGAGCCTGCAAAAACAGCTCGACGACATCGGCCGAAAGAAGGGCGCCGTCACGCCCGAAAGAGCCTGAGCTTGATCTATTCAGCCACCCAACGCCTCGCGGCGGAGTTTCTCGGCACAGCACTCTTGCTCGCCACCGTGATCGGCTCCGGCATCATGGGCGCCAAGCTCTCGGCCGGGAACGACGCGTTGGCGCTGCTGGCCAACACCTTGCCCACCGGTGCCATTCTCGTGGTGCTGATCACGGTATTTGGTCCTGTTTCCCGTGCACACTTCAATCCCGCGGTTTCAGGGGTGTTTTGGCTGAGCGGCGAGATCACCTCCCGCCTCGCGCTTCTGTACATCGTAGCGCAGGTCTGTGGCGGCCTCGTGGGTGTCGCCGCCGCTCACGCGATGTTCGACCTGCCGTTGGTCCAGCTGGCCGGCAAGGTTAGAACCGGCACGGGACAGTGGTTTGCGGAAGGCATTGCTACCTTCGGCTTGCTGCTCACGATCCTTGGCACGCTGCAAGCCAAACCCAAGGCCCTCGCAGTCAACGTTGGGCTTTACATCACAGCGGCGTACTGGTTCACCGCCTCTACCTCGTTCGCCAATCCGGCGGTCACCATCGCCCGCGCCTTCTCCAACACCTTTGCAGGCATTCGCCTCATCGATGCGCTGCCCTTCATCATCGCGCAGCTCGCCGGAGCACTTTTCGCCATGCTGGTGGCGGGCTGGCTTTTTCGCCCCGCTGCGCAACTTCAATCCAAAGTCTTGCCGGAGTAAGACATGGGCATCAGCAAGAACGATTTCAGCGATCTTCACAACATCGCCCACGAACACCTTTCCATTCCGGCCAGAGACAAGCTCGGCGCGACCGCTACTCACAAGCCGCGCATTCTGCTGCTCTATGGCTCGCTGCGCGCACGGTCTTACAGCCGATTTCTGACGATGGAAGCCGCGCGGCTGCTTGAGCACTTCGGCGCCGAGACCAAGATTTACCACGCCCATGGCTTGCCCCTGCCGGACGATGCCCCGGATACGCATCCCAAGGTGCAGGAGTTGAGAAATCTTGCCGCCTGGTCTGAGGGCCAAGTGTGGTGCTCGCCGGAACGACACGGCGCCATCAGCGGGGTAATGAAGTCTCAGATCGACTGGATACCGCTCTCGACCGGCGCCGTTCGGCCGACGCAAGGCAAGACGTTGGCTGTGATGCAGGTCAGCGGTGGCTCGCAGTCCTTCAACGCGGTGAACCAGATGCGCGTGCTTGGCCGCTGGATGCGAATGATCACCATTCCTAATCAATCCTCGGTGGCCAAGGCGTTCAACGAGTTCAATGAGGATGGCCGCATGAAGCCATCTGCCTACTACGACCGCGTGGTGGACGTGATGGAGGAACTGGTGAAGTTCACGCTACTCACGCGCGACCGCGCCGACTACCTCGTGGACCGGTATAGTGAGCGGAAGGAAAGCGCGGAGGAGTTATCGCGGCGGGTCAATCAGCGATCTATATAGCGCGCGGCCTTACTCCGCCGCCTGCTTCTTCAGCTTTTTGTTGGCGCCCGGCGACTCGCTCTTTTGCTGCGCGTTGCGACTCTCCTTCGTCGAGTCGGGCGCGGACTTGCTCCGCCCCAGCACCGGCTTCAGATACTGCCCCGTATAACTCTCTTTCACCTTCACCACGTCTTCCGGCGAACCCGCCGCCACGATGGTGCCGCCGCCGTCGCCGCCTTCGGGGCCGAGGTCGATGATCCAGTCGGCGGTCTTGATGACTTCGAGATTGTGCTCGATGACGACGACGGTGTTGCCCGCGTCGGCAAGCTCGTGCAGCACTTCGAGCAGCTTC
>DATLJG010000414.1:0-1504 GCA_035538995.1 Hyphomicrobium sp.
ATCGGCAACGCCAGCGGAATCTCAAAGCTGCCTCGCGCTTCGCCGGGACGCCGCTTCAGAACGACGAGCGAGGCGTTGACCGCGATGAAGATGACGAGCAGCAGCAGCACCGTCGCGGCCGCCAGATCGGCAATCTGCCCCGCGATCGCAAGAAGCAGCAGCAAGGCAAGCAGCGCGGCGATGGCGATGTGCGGTGTTCGTCGCGTCGCATGAATGCGTCCGACGAGGCTCGGCAGCAGGCCTTGCCCCGACATGCCGTAGATCAGCCGGGAGGCGGTCACGTAATTGACGAGCGCGGTGTTCGCGACTGAGAAAAGCGCGATGAACGTCATCACTCCGGGCGGAATGCTGGGAGCACTGCGCTGCATGACGGCCGTGAGCGGGCTCGGTGCCGTCGCAAGTTCCTGCCACGGCACCACGGAGACCGCCGTAATCGAAACGGCGACATAAAGAAAGGCAGCGGCCAGGGTCGCGATAATCAACCCGCGCGGGATTGTGCGCTCAGGCTCGCGGCATTCCTCGGCAACGTTGATGGCATCCTCGAAGCCGATAAAGGCGAAGAACGCCAGAACCGAAGCCTGCAAGACGACCAGCGGCAATCCTTCAGCGGCGCGCTCAGGCGGGATTTCGAAGTAATCGACCGTGCCCCAATACGAGAGGCCGGAGGCGATGATGAGCAACAGTCCCGAAACTTCCATCAGCGTGCAGATAACGTTGAACCACATGCTTTCGCGGATGCCCCGGAACACGATACCGGAAAGAATGAGAAGGAAGCCGATGGCGATGACCGTCGGAGACAAGGCTTCCAGTCCCGCGAGGTCGGCAACGATCGCCGCGAAGATTTTCGATTGCGTCGCGATGGACGTCAGTCCCGACGCGACGAGCGCCAGCCCGATCGTGAAGCTCAAGACAGGCAGGCGGAAGGCGCGGTCGGTGACGTAGGCAGCACCCCCGGCGCGCGGGTAGCGGGAGCCGAGCGACGCATAGGAAAGCGATGTCAGCAATGCCGCGACGAGCGCCGCGAGAAATGACAGCCACACGGCCGACCCCGCGGCGCCCGCAGCTTTCCCGATCAGCCCGTAGATTCCGGACCCGACCATGCTGCCGAGCGCGTAGAGCGCCAGTTGCGTCGTGCCGATCGAGCGGCGAAGCACAGGTTGATCGCGTTGTGCTTCGACGGTCATGGGGAAACTCCGAAGGGAATTGGTGCCGAGCCGCTTGGCTTCAGCTTGCGGCGGCTTTCCTGTCCGCCAGACGTTGTTCGACGGCGGCAACGATGGCCTTACGAATGTCGTCGAGCCGTTTGACCTTGGCATCGACCGGAACGTGCTGGGCTTCGGCGAACGCCCGCAGGTTCTCCGCTGACTTGATCTCCTGCAGCCGCTTGAGCAAGCCGCTGCGTCCCTGCTTGGCGAGCACGACGAGTGCCGAGAACCGATACGGATTGAACGGCTCCGCCTGCGCCTTGGCAGGTTTCTCCGCTGCGGTGGCGGGAACCGCATCC
>DATLJG010000415.1:0-2104 GCA_035538995.1 Hyphomicrobium sp.
GCCGACCGGCAGCATCAAAATGGCGACGAGCGCGCTCCGGACGTGCAACAAAAAGATGATGCAGACCAAAGCGACAATGATGCTTTCTTCGACGAGCGTCGATCTGAGCGTCGCGATGGCGTGATGAATGAGCTCGGAACGATCGTAGACCGGAACAACTTCAGTTCCGGCCGGCAGCGACGGCATGATCTCCTTGAGTTGCTTTTTGACGCTGTCGATAACAGTGAGGGCATTCGAACCGGACCGTTGCAATACGATGCCGCTCGCGACTTCGCCGTCGCCATTGAGTTCGGCAATGCCGCGCCGCTCGTCGCCGGTGATTTCCACATGGGCGACATCCTTCAACAAAACGGGGATGCCGCTATCGGATTTGAGGACGATGTTTTCGAGATCTTTGACGCCTCTCAAGTAGCCGCGTCCGCGCACCATGAACTCGTGCTCGGCCAACTCCAGCGTGCGTCCGCCGACGTCCGTGTTGCTGCCGCGGATGGCATCGCGGACCTTGTCCAGCGGAATGTTGAAACTGCGGAGGCGATTGGGATCGACGATGACGCTGTATTGCTTGACGAAGCCGCCGACGCTCGCAACCTCGGCAACGCCCTGGGCCTTGGACAAGCCGAAGCGGAGTTCCCAATCTTGCATCGAGCGAAGATCGGCCAGGGACTTGTCCTTGGACTGCAAGGCATACTGATAGACCCAACCGACGCCGCTGGCGTCTGGACCGATTGTCGGGGTTACACCTTGAGGCAGTCGCTTTGCTGCGGCGTTCAAGTATTCAAGAACGCGCGAGCGCGCCCAATAGATGTCGGTCCCGTCCTCGAAGATGACGTAGACGAACGACACGCCAAAAAACGAGAAACCCCGCACCACCTTGGAGCGCGGAACAGTCAGCATCGCCGTGGTAAGCGGATAGGTGACTTGATCCTCGACCACCTGCGGGGCCTGACCCGGGAACTCGGTATAGACGATGACCTGAGTGTCGGAAAGATCGGGGATCGCATCGAGCGGAAGTGTCTTGATGGCCCAGATGCCAGCCACCACCGCAAAGGTCGTAGCGACGAAAACCAGCACCAGATTCTTGGCCGACCAAGCAATGAGACGGGCGATCATTGACTGGCCTCCGTGGCCGAAGGCGTCTCAAAACCTTTCAGGGCAGACTGGAGATTGCTTTCCGCGTCGATGAGAAAGTTTCCGTTTGAGACGACGCGGTCCCCTTCCGAAAGCCCACTCAAGAGTTCGACATAACGATCGCCCCGCCGACCAAGTTTGACGTCCCACGGCTCATAACGGCCATGACCTCGATCCAGCAGGACGAGCCGCTGATTGCCGTCGTCGATCACGGCACTCGACGGCACCGTCAGCGCCGTGGCGTTGTCGGTGGCGATCTCCACGTCGCCGTACATGTCGGGCAACAGGGCTAAGTCCGGATTGGCAAGCTCGATACGGACTGGAACAGTGCGCGTCTTCTTTGTCAGATAAGGATAAATGACGGTTACGCGCCCGTCGAATACGCGGCCAGGGCGTGCTCGTGTCATGACCTTGGCAGCTTGACCGACCTTTACGGAATCGATGTCGCCCTCGGCGATCTCCGTCATCATCCACACAACGGAATAATCAGCGATACGAAATCCCACATCGCCAGCCTTAAACCCTTGGCCGTCGCTCCAATTGCGTTCCATCACTTCGCCGTCGATTGGGGACCGGTAGATGAGCGCGTTCGGTACGCGGCGATCGCGCTTCACCTGATCCATGAACTCATCTGAAACGCCGAGATTTTGCAGTCGGCGGGTGGCGCCGACGAACGCGCCTGCCGGACTGTTGAGGCCAGAACGCGCATTTTGCTCAATCAGCAATCGCGCGGCTTGATCGAGGACGTCCTGGCCGAACACGGTCGCCAAAACATCGCCCCGCTTTACGTGCGTTCCGGTCGTCGCGGAGCCAACGCTTACGACGTACCCGTCGAACTTCGGCGCGACCACGACGACGCGCCGCTCGTCCAGCTGAACAACGCCTGGCGCCTTGATCGTGCGTGCGATGGCCCGTCGCGTGACGGCGACGGTCTCGACTCCGGTCCGCTGAATCTTGCCCGGCGCGATCTTGATGG
>DATLJG010000416.1:0-6323 GCA_035538995.1 Hyphomicrobium sp.
TCTGCTTTTCTGGCGGCATAATCAAGCGGCCTCCGGTCAGGATTTGCTCATTCAAACTCTTCTCGGGATCAGACGGGACGGCGGCAGGTCTTAATTCGAACTCGGGCACTCACACTGTTTTGGCGTAAGCCTCGATCTCCACCTTCTGCCAGGGGCGCAACATGGACGTCACCTGGATAAGAGTGCTGGCAGGCCGGATTTTATCGAACATTTCCACATGCGCCTTGGCAACCGCTTCAGCATCATTGACATCGCGAAGATAAACGACGGTGCGAATAACATCAGCGGCTGTCGCTCCAGCTTCATTCAATGCTTTTTCGATGATAGCCAATGCTGCGCGTGCTTGTGTGTAGGCGTCGCTCTTTTCGTGAGCCGCGGGAGCGCACGTTCCCGAAACATGCACATCCTTACCGAAGCGAACAGCGCGTGAATATCCGAAGACGGACTCGTAGGCACCACCGGAAGAAATGTTCACTCGCTTTGATTCACTGGTCTTGGGCATTTTTGAATGTTCCATTCTCTCAGATGTTTGCTGCGTCACGTATGCGATACCAGGTCTCCACTGCCGGGACGGCACGCCGGGCAATCGGATGGGCCGGGAATGCTGGAAAGGCCAGATCATCGAAGGACGTGCGCCCCTCCGGTTTGCCTAGGACCTGCAAGGCGATTTTGTTGCCGAAGTAGGTGGCGCGAGAAACGCCCGTGCCGCAATAGCCGAGCGCATAGTGCACGCCCGACGCGGCAC
This sequence comes from Hyphomicrobium sp., assembly GCA_035538995.1. Classification (GTDB taxonomy): domain Bacteria; phylum Pseudomonadota; class Alphaproteobacteria; order Rhizobiales; family Hyphomicrobiaceae; genus Hyphomicrobium_B. Next base: position 746 of record DATLJG010000416.1, read on the forward strand.
GGCCGAGATGCGGAATCTCATCAAATGTGTAGCCAATCTTGCCGTCCCAGGCGTGCGTGATCGCGACATCCTTCAACTCGGGAAAGACGGAAAGCATGCCGCGTGCAAGGTGCCCGAAAGCTGCCGGCGAAGCGGCTCGTGCCAATCGTCCGATGCGCCCGCCCCATAGGATGCGACGAGCATCAGGTGCACCGCGAAAATAATAGAATACGCGGTTGGTATTACCGTAAACGCGGTTTTTCGGAAGCAATTTATCGAACAAGCTTGGGGAGAGCTCGTCAGTTGCTACTATCGCAGAGCCGATTGAAACAACGCGACGTCCGAGTTCGGGAACAAGACCGTCGGTATAGCCATTCGTCGCGATGATCACGTTTTGAGCCAACGTCTCTCCCCGACGTGACGAGACGATAAATCCTTCCTTGGTAGCAGCAATCCCTGTAACCGGCGCGCGATCCAATATCGTTCCCCCGGACGCTTCGACCCTTTGTAAAAGACCGGCATGATAGAGACCCGGATGCAGAGAAGCGTCATTCGGAAGAACAGAGCCACCAAAGAAAACATCGCTGCCGATTTCTGAAGCTTGCTCCGATTGCGGAACCATGAAGCTCTCGACGTCCGCAACGCTATTCAGGTCGCGCATGTCTTGAGCCATCGCTTCGTAGTGCTCGGGCCGCATCGCGGCGCGGAAGCGGCCACAGCGACGAAAATGGCAATCAATCTTTTCGTCTGCTATCAATGCCGCGATGTAATCCAACATGCGCGTGCCTTCGCGCAGCATGTCTTCGGCTTTCCGCCTCCCGCGCAAGTCAATCAACGTTTTGACGCGAAATTTCTGATTGCCGCTGCCGATCTGGCCGCCGTTGCGGGTGCTTGCTCCGCATCCCGCTCTGTCGCGTTCGAACACGACCGCCTGGCGGCCGCTTCGCAGAAGCGTCAGCGCTGCGGAAAGGCCGGTAAATCCAGACCCAACGATTGCTACATCGCATTTGCGCGGAATCGCCTTTTCGAGATCAGCAGGTTTGTCCGTCAGCGCATCCCACCAGTATGGCCTGTAAGCGAGCACGTGCGCAGGGTCATGCTTTCCCGCTGCAAGCTCAGCAGCCGTTGGGTTCCACACCTGTCCTCCGCGTGGGGTCATGGGCATTCCCTCTAAAGTCTCGTATTTCATGTGTTACAATTTTATTGCATTGTATGCAATGGCTCTGTATGTGAAAAGACGGCGGTAAAAAAGCGGCTTCAGTTGAGAGAGCGGCGGGAGGAAACCAGAATGCTGCACGCAGACCACTGGACCTGGCGGCGTGTGCCGGGTCAATACGCGACGCCAGCGAACCTCGACGTCGCCGGAGCCAAGCAATTTCTGACTCAAAATCACATCCGCTATGTGCTTGCGCAGTTTGCCGACATCTACGGTGTGGCAAAAAGCAAGGCAGTTCCTGTCGAGCATTTTGAGGACGTTTTGACGGATGGCGTCGGATTCGCTGGTGGCGGCGTCTTCGGAATGCGCCTCGCTCCGCACGAGCCGGAATACATGGTCATCGGCGACATCTCGACCTTGACGCTTGTTCCGTGGGCGCCCGGTTACGCACGTCTGATGGGCACCGGCACGGTCAACGGCAATCCACACCCCATCGACACCCGGAATATCCTGAAAGCTCAAATCGCTCGCTTGGCGGAGCGCGACTGGACGCTTCTGACGGGCATCGAGCCGGAATTTTCACTGCTTCAGCGAAACTCAGACGGATCAATCGCGCCCTTCGACAACACCGACGGCTTGCAAAAGCCTGCATATGATTATCGAGGTCTTTCACGTGTCCGCACATTCCTCGAGCGCGTCACGGAATGCCTGCAGTCGCTAGGCATCGACGTCTACCAGATCGACCACGAGGATGCGAACGGTCAGTACGAAATCAATTTCAAGTACGCGGATGCACTGACCTCGGCAGACCAAATTTTGCTCTTCAAGATGGCGGCCTCCGAGATCGCCCACGAGCTTGGCGCCATCTGCTCGTTCATGCCCAAGCCCAAGAGTTCAATGACGGGCAATGGCATGCATATTCATTGTTCCATGACTGATCGGAGCGGCAAGAATCTCTTCCACGATCCTTCGGACAATTCCGGAATGGGATTATCTCAGTTGGCCTACCACTTCATTGGCGGAATACTTGCCCACGCCCGCCCCTTGACCGCGCTGCTCGCACCGTCTGTCAATTCCTACAAGCGACTGGTTATCGGTCGCACGGCGTCAGGCACGACGTGGGCGCCGGTCTTTATCGCCTATGGCGACAACAACCGTACGGCGATGGTTCGCATTCCCTATGGTCGCGTCGAATTGCGTGTTGGCGACTCGGGGATGAATCCATATCTCGCGCAAGCCGCGCTCATTGCAGCCGGGCTCGATGGCATAGACCGCAAGCTCGACCCGGGCCCGCCGCAGAACATCAATTTCTACGCGCTGACGCCAGCGGAGGTCGCCGCGAAGAACATCCAAATTCTCCCGCAATCTTTGAACGAGGCCATCAACGAACTTGACCGCAGCGATCTTTTCCGGTCGGCGCTCGGCAATGATTTCATCGACGAATTCGTTTCTCTCAAGCAGGAGGAATGGCTCGATTACCACCGGCACGTCTCGGATTGGGAAACGCAGCGCTACCTCAGCTTCTTCTGAGGCGATAAATACAGCAGGAGGAAGAGAATGTGCGGCATCGCCGGGCTATTCATCAAAGATCCAAAGCTAGAGCCCAAGCTTGGGGCGCTCTTAGCCAAAATGATGTCGACCTTATGTAGCCGCGGTCCCGACTCGGCTGGATTGCGCGACGAACACAAAGCTGAACTGCACGAACTTCCGAAAGCGTCAGGCGAAGCATTCAAGGTCGATGTCGCGGACTTCCGCCGCTATGGCTCCGCGCGCAAGCTGTACAACTTCAATATCGACAACGCGGGAGCATACTGATGACTCAGCATGAAAGATCCTGGCCAACGACCACTCCGCGTCCGTCGGCAACCTTCGATGACTACACGCTGTCAGAAATTCGCCGTGCCGCTGCGACGGGCATTTATGATATTCGGGGCAGCGGTTCTAAGCGGAAAGTGCCGAACTTCGATGACCTGCTCCTGCTCGGCGCGTCTATGTCCCGCTATGCTCTCGAGGGCTATCGCGAGAAATGCGCGACCGAAGTCGTGCTCGGGTCTCGCTTTGCAAAAAAGCCATTGAAGCTTTCGATCCCGATCACCATTGCGGGAATGAGCTTCGGGTCGTTGTCGGCAAACGCCAAAGAAGCGCTCGGACGCGGAGCATCATTAGCCGGGACATCCACCACAACTGGCGATGGGGGCATGACTCCGGAAGAGCGGGGCCAATCCAAATATCTCGTTTATCAGTACCTGCCGTCGCGCTACGGCATGAATCCCGACGATCTCCGAAAAGCCGACGCCATCGAAATTGTAATCGGGCAGGGCGCCAAGCCCGGCGGCGGCGGCATGCTTCTGGGACAAAAAATTTCGGATCGCGTCGCAGAGATGCGCCAACTTCCCATGGGCATTGACCAGCGGTCGGCGTGCCGCCACCCGGATTGGACGGGTGCCGATGATCTCGAAATCAAAATCAACGAGCTTCGCGAAATAACGGATTGGGAAAAGCCGATCTATTTGAAGGTCGGCGCAAGCCGTCCATATTTCGATGTCGCGCTTGCGGTTAAATCCGGGGCCGATGTCATCGTCCTCGACGGTATGCAAGGCGGCACGGCAGCGACGCAGGAAGTCTTTATCGAGCACGTGGGTATTCCACTGTTGTCCGCGATCCGGCCGGCGGTTCAAGCGCTGCAGGATCTTGGCATGCATCGCAAGGTGCAATTGATCGTTTCCGGAGGGATAAGAAACGGCGCCGACGTCGCGAAGGCTTTGGCTCTCGGCGCGGACGCGGTGGCGATTGGAACCGCAGCTCTCGTCGCCCTCGGCGACAACGATCCGAAATGGCAAGAGGAGTACAAGAAGCTCGGCACCCGGGCCGGATGTTATGATGATTGGCATGAGGGCAAAGACCCCGCGGGCATCACCACGCAGACGTCGGAACTCACCGAGCGGCTTGATCCCGTTCTCGCCGGCCGCCGGCTCGCGAACTACCTTAAGGTCATGACACTAGAGGCGCAAACGCTGGCGCGCGCTTGTGGCAAGAACCACTTGCACAATCTGGAACCCGAAGACTTGGTAGCTCTTACCGTCGAGGCTGCCGCTATGGCCGGCGTTCCACTCGCAGGCACATCATGGGTCCCTGGCGCGAGGTAACCACTCCGCGGTTACCTCAACTTGCCGGAGACCTAGTCTCCGGCCTTTTTCTTTCGTGCGCCCGTTCAAGAATTATAGAAAATGATAGCCAGGAACCTTATTCGGTCGTCGAGAAGTTTTTCAGGCCCGTGGACGACGTCACCAGAAAAGGTAAACGCATCGCCCGGTTCCACAAGATAGCTCTTATCGCCGAAGCGATATTCCATCCGGCCCTGAAGCATATAAATAAACTCCGTGCCCGGATGGGCGAACCGTGGATAGGATTCGCTTTTCTTGTCCATCTCAATGAAGAACGGCTCGAAAAGCTTGCGCGGACCACGGTCGTAGGCAAGTAGCCGATACGTGTGACCATATTTTGTGCCAACCCGCACGACTTCCATCTGCTCCGCCCGTTTGACAAGCTGGGCGCTGCCACGTTGGGTATCCGTTTCCTTGAAAAGGTCGCCGAGCCCGATGCCAACAGCCGCGCATAGGCGCTCCAACGCATCGAGGCTCGCCATTGCCATGCCATTTTCAATACGGCTCAACATAGCGCTCGACAGACCAGCGCCCGCGCTTAAGTCGGCAAGCGTCAGGTTAGCTTCCAATCGCCGACGCTTAACGACGGCGCCGATACGGGTCTCGAGAGAAAGCTTCGCGAAATCCCTGTTGTCCGTTGCATCACGCTCTGGCGCAGTCTTGCGCCGGGCGGGCCGAATTTTGCGCAACGCCTTATCTTTGGTCATGTTTCGCTGAAGTCCCGTGTTTTCGGGAATTTATTATGAGTCCGAACTCAACGCAATTTGTGCTGTGACTCCCCCAGACCAGCAGACTTTGCATACTATACAAAAGTTTATAATGCACGCAATGCAAATAGCTTGCGTAATATGCAATTATATGGATTGATCGCTTCCGATAATTATGAGCCTGCAAAGAGGGCCTGTTCCGTAGGGAGGAGCAATCGATGACATTTGTCAGTGATACGAAAGTGGAGGCTTTCGCACCCGCTTCGCACCAAGAAGCCGGTCTCCACCGAGCAATTGATTGGAAAGGTGCGTTTTGGATAGCCAGCGGCGTTCCTGCTCTCGTGATGATTTCAATCGGGGGAATGGGCGCCGCTGCAGGCAAGCTTGCTTTTCTTGTGTGGGCCATTTCGGTGCTAATGGGCTTCTTCCAGGCCTACAGCTATGCCGAGATCGCTGGCCTCTTCGCAAATAAGTCCGGGGGCGCGGCGGTCTATGGAGCAGCCGCGTGGCTGCGCTACAGCAAGGTCATTGCGCCGTTGTCAGTCTGGTGCAACTGGTACGCTTGGACGCCG
>DATLJG010000417.1:0-2653 GCA_035538995.1 Hyphomicrobium sp.
ACAGGCACATGCGCTCGCCAAGGAAGCAAAGCTCGAACTGATCGAGGACGACGCGCTGCTGGCGGAGAATGCCGGCCTCACCGAATGGCCCGTCGTATTGATGGGTTCCTTCGACAAAACCTTTCTCGACGTGCCGGCCGAAGTTCTCACGACGTCGATGAAGACGCATCAGAAATGCTTTTCTCTGCGCGATTCCAGAACGAAGAAGCTGGCCAATAAATTCCTGCTTGTTTCGAACCTCGTCGCCAAGGACGGCGGCGCGCAAATCATCTCGGGCAACGAAAAGGTCATTCGTGCGCGATTGGCCGATGCCAAGTTCTTCTGGGTACAGGACCTGAAGCATCCGCTGGGTGAGATGGCCGGCAAGCTGGCGGGAATCACCTTCCACGAGAAGCTCGGCAGCCAGAAAGATCGCGTCGAGCGCATCGAGCAACTCGCGTTTGAATTGGCGGGCGCCTGCGATGCTGTGCCCGAGGATGCACGCCGTGCCGCCGGGCTTTGCAAAGCCGATCTCGTTTCCGAAATGGTCGGTGAATTCCCCGAGCTTCAAGGTCTGATGGGCCGCTACTATGCCGAGCATGTCGGCGCCAAGCCCGAAATCGCCCGCGCCATCGAGCTGCACTACAAGCCCAAAGGCCCGACCGACACCGTGCCGCGCGAGGATCAAGGCGATGCTGTGGCTGTCGCCGTCGCACTTGCGGATAAGCTCGACACGCTCGTCGGCTTCTGGGCCATCGGTGAAAAGCCGACCGGCTCCGGCGATCCCTACCAGCTCCGCCGCGCCGCGCTGGGCGTCATCCGTATCGTGCTGGAGAATGACCTGCGTGTGCCTCTGGGCAAACACATCAAAGAAAGCCTCGCGCTTCAAACGGCTGCGGAAAAATCGCCGGACGTCCTAGCCGAAGACCTCCTCTCCTTCTTTGCCGATCGCCTCAAAGTCTTCCTTCGCGATCAGGGCAAACGTCACGATCTCATCGACGCCGTGTTCGCGCTCGGCGGTCAGGATGACCTCGCGCTGATCGTTCGCCGCGTCGAGGCGCTCGATGCGTTCCTGAAAACCGACGACGGCACGAACTTGCTCGCGGGCGTCAAGCGCGCCGCGAACATCCTCGCCATCGAGGAAAAAAAGGACAAAAAGTCCTACGCTGGCCCGTATGATCTCAAGTTGATTACGGAAAAGGAAGAGACCGCTCTAGCGGCAGCTATCGAGGCGACGAAGCAGGATACCGTCGCTGCCATAGCGGTCGAGAATTTCGCTGGCGCGATGCGCGCGCTTTCGGAATTGCGCGCGCCGGTCGATCAGTTCTTCGAGAAAATTCTCGTCAACGCCGACGATCCGAGAGTCCGCGAAAACCGTCTCCGGCTCTTGTCGGAAATACGCGCCGCGACGCAGACCGTCGCCGACTTCTCAAAAATCAGCGGCTGATCCTAAATCTACCCTGACGTCATCCCGGCGAAGGCCGGGATCCGGTCCAAGCATCTCAATGACTCGATGGAGAAAGCCCGCCCGTAGAGCCGACGTTAGTCGGCTTTCTTGAACGGCATGACCGCCGGAAGCATCGCCAGCTTATCGACCTGTGGCGAAACCGTCTGCGATTGGGCTAGGAAGCCCGGCTTGGCGGCGGTATCGAGCCAACGCACGGTCATGCTCGCCGCGTACGTGAATGTGATGATCGCGATAATGACCGCAATCGAAAGCATGGCAACGTAAGCAAGATATTCCTTCACCGCGACGGTTGCGTCGATGGCGGCAACACGAGCCTGGCGGGGACGCGAGTCGCAGCGTGCCAGTGCGTGGTAGACGAATTCCTGTCTCATGGCTGATACCCGTTGCGCAGGTAAAGGGGGGAGCACTGATCCTGCGCCTCATTAACGTCACGTTATTGAATTGGGTTCCGGTTTTGATTTCGTCCAGATGTGGATATTGCGACGAATGCGACCGTGCCGCTGGCGAAAACATTCGCCGCATGGAAATTCGCTAATTCATAAAATGACTTAGGCGTCGGCGGTCGCCGAGGCATCCTCGTAGGCTTCCGTTGCCGCAAGCCACGCTTCTTCCGCGTCCGCCTGCTGTTTGCTCAATTGCCCGCGTTGCTGCGCCGCATTCTGAGCCCGCTGCGGATCCTTCGCATAGAGTTCTGGATCAGCCAGCAAAGCATCGAGTGCCGCAATTTCCTTAGCCAGTTTCTCGATGCGCTGCTCGGCTGCGTGCATGGCCTTCTTCAAGGGGGCAAGCTCGGCGCGACGTTCGGCAGCGGCACGGCGCTGATCGGTCCGCGAAGCCTTCGAATCGCCGCCGTTGGATTCGTCACGCCGCTCCGTCGTTCTCGCGCCGCGTTCGTTCAGCAGCAACGCGCGATAGCTGTCCATGTCGCCATCATACGGCGCCACAGTGCCATTGCGAACGAGCCAAAGCCGGTCCGCCGTCGCTTCGATCAAATGCCGGTCGTGGCTGATCAGGATGACGGCGCCGTTGTATTCCATCAGCGCATGCACCAGAGCCTCACGGCTATCGATATCGAGATGGTTCGTCGGCTCATCGAGAATGAGAACGTGCGGGCCATGAAACGCCGTCAACGCCAACAGCAATCGCGCTTTCTCGCCGCCCGACAGATTGCGGCACGCCGTATCCGCCTTGTCGGCGCTGAAACCG
>DATLJG010000418.1:0-8152 GCA_035538995.1 Hyphomicrobium sp.
CTCGGTAAAAACCTTCATCAGACTGCCGCTGTAGCTTCCCGTCATCAAAATAATCAGGAAGCCGACGATGATCTTCGGCACGAACGTCAAAGTCATTTCCTGGACTTGCGTCAATGCCTGGAAGAAGGCAATGCCGACGCCGATGACCATCGCTGACGCAACGACGGGTCCGGCCAGAATGATCGTCAGCCAGATAGCCTGCTGTATGATTCCGAGCGCATCACCCTCGGTCATTGGTAACCCAGCGTGACGCCGGACGTAATCGGAACTTCCTTGCCATCCGTCAGCACCGCGGTTGCGCCATTCGATGCGACCTTCACGGATGCGATCGTCCCCGTGATCGACCCGTCGGCCGACGTCAGCGTCAGCCCGATCATCGTGCTTGCCTGCGAGATGCTTGAATTCACGAGAAGCTGGTCGAGCTTGGAGTTCATATTGATGCTCTGCTCGACGCCGGAGAACTGTGCGATCTGCGACATGTACTCAGTTGAATCCGTGGGATTCAATGGGTCCTGATTTTGTAGCTGAGCCACCATGAGCTGCAGGAAGTCGTCATAATCGAGCGTCGATCCGCTGGTGGAATTGTTCGTCGAATTCGTGTTCTGGGTGCCAGACGCACCGGTTCCTGGAACGGTGGTCATGCGACCTCCTTGTTGAGTTCCTGCATTTTGGCGTTCGCCGCTTCCAACGGAAGAAGCGTCCTAACCTTCTTCAACGCCTCGAAAGCCCGGTCGCTGTCCAACAACTCTGCGGCCTCGAGAACGCCTTGGCGGACTTTTCCATCCCTCACGCTGGCGACAAGATTGGCGACGGATTCCTTCGCCATCGTCAGCGCCTTCATGTGAAGCGATGGATCCATCAGCATCATTTGAATCATGAAATAGAGCTGGCGCAGGGGCGTCGTCGTTTCTTCCGGCTTCATCACGTGCTGCTCGAGAAGAAAAATCACATCATTCATCAGCTCGATGCTGACCTTGCGATCGACCTTGAGAACGCCGCCGTTGACAAAAATCCTCTCGCCGGCGCGCAAGGTAATTTTTAGCCCACCGCCCATCACAGACCTTCCGCAATTACGTTCGAGACATCGATCAGTCCGTTGAAGTTGCGCGACCTTCCGTTGCTTATGGATTCCGCTTCCTTCAGCATCCAAATGCCGATGGAAATGAGCTTGGCGCGGATGTCGTCGGGTAGTGCGTTCTCGGGCTTCACCAGATCCTCGAGCAAGAAGCTCCACAGGCGGTTGAGAAAGCAGATTGCGTCAACGGCCTCGCGTGAGCTTGGGCCCGCCTTCTGAGCGGATTTCAGCATCGCAATGGATTGTTCAATCGCGAGTCGCTCGTTCTCGCGCTTGCGTCCGCCCGATTCACTCAAGGTCTCTTCATATGAGAACTTGTACATTGCTCTTTTCCGGTCGCTCGATGCTGATCGCGTTCAATTCTTTAGCTGATGTAATCCATGATGCTGAGATTGCTCAGCCGATTGGTGACGCTGTACGCCGCCTCTAGCGCTGTCGATAGGTCCGAAATTTGAGACAACACCGACGTCGAATCCACGCCTTCCAAGCCATCGATCGATTTTGTGAGAAAAGTGACCTGCATATCGATCTGGTCATTGGCATCGGAAACACGTTGCTGGGTTACGCCTAGAGACGCCTGAATTTTGATGAGTCCGGCTTTTCCATCGGTGGCGAGTTGGGAAGCTTGCTGCATCACGACTTGCTGGGTGGCGCTGTTGAGATTTGCAAAGCCAAGCCCGGCGACCATCGTGAACGCCTGCGCCAAGTTCCGGATCGATGTGTTGTTCGCCGTCGCCGAGGTGTTGGCCGTCTCAGTTCGCGAAATGCGGCTATTGACCGGCTTATCCGACGCAGGAGACCAGTCGGCGGACCAGTTCGCATCCGAGAAGAGATCGGCAAACTCATTGTCGAGGAAGCTTTGCATGTCGGCGGGCGAGATCGAAGATACGTTGGGATCGTCGGGACTCATGCCGAACTTCGTCGTGAAGGCGTTTGTCACGGCTTGGGCCGCTGCCGAGGGCGGATCGCTAAAAAAATCGTCCATCGGTCTGACGTCGGAATTGATGCCCGCGAAAAGATACTGCCCATCGAGGGACGTATTCATCTGATCCTGGAGCGATTGCATCGAGGATTTGGCTTGCTGCAAAACCGACTCCGGCATCGAGCCGCTCGATTGCGCAGGCGTCAGAATGTCGAAGAAATTCTGACTCACTTGAGCGAGTGAATTCAGCGCCGCCTGCGAGTTCTCCATGCGCGTCAAAACGATCGTGTTCGTGTCCTTGATCGATTTGATTTGGTCCATGTCCTGGCGCAGTGACACGGACACGCCCGTCTGTGCGCCAAGCGTCGCCCCGACATCCGCATGCCGGCCCGTGGCAAGCTCCGTTTGAGCGTCAGCGAGACGTTTCTGAAGCGTCGCAATCGAGGTTTTAGTTTCCCTCGATAACGAAGCCGTCGAGATAAATGTTGCTGTGATCATCTGGCTAGCTGAATGCTTGGATGAGCGTTGAGAACATATCGTCGACAGTGCTGATCAACCTCGACGACGCTTGGAAGGTGCGTTCCAGGTTGAGAAGATTCGTCATCTCCTCGTCCAAGTTGACGCCAGTAGCTTGCGAGAGCGAAGCAGCGGCACGCTGCGCAACGGTGCTGCGGTAGTCCGCTTCGGAGCTCGCCGATTGGCGCAGGGCTTCCAACCAGGATACCGAATTCTTGGCGTAATCGGTTAGCGAGGACGACGAGCTGAGCTGCGTCGACGGATCAAAGCTCCGCGTCGCTCCGAGATTGGCGATCAGTTCCTGGATTCGATCGGTATAGGACGCTGCATTCGAGGGATTGTACGTGTAAGCGGGGTTGCCCGGATCGGAGATGCCGCCGTCTCGAAGGAGTTCGGCGTCGCCGCCTTGAGCGGGATCGACGTTCGCATTGACTCTGATGGCGCTGGCCAATCCCGGCACGACCGTGCCGGCCGGCGGGACGGCCGGACCGCCCGAATATGTGAACAGGCCCGCCGCGTCCGGCAGGGTGGGCGTCGCGGATTGATCTGTTTCCGCGAACGCGCTGATGAGTGCGCCCGCCATCGAATCCAGTTGGCTCTGATAGGTGACGGCAACGTCGTCGCGTACGGAAATAAGTCCTGCCAGCTTGCCGGACTGAATCTCCATGACGTGCGGTGTTCCAGCGACCGGAACGCCGTCAGCGTAGACAGCGGCCCCGGTGCCGCCAGCGCTCAGGTTTGCTGTTGTCTGAAACGTGACTTGGCGTGGAACCCTGTCGAACAGCGTTACGCCGCTGTCGGTATAGATCGACATACCGCCGTTATCGCGCGAGATCGTTCGAATGCCGATTTCGCCGGAAAGCTGCTTCAGAACGGCGTCGCGCGCATCGAGGACATCGGTGAGGTCCGTGCCGCCGCTCGCCCCCTTGATGACCTGATTGTTCAGACTCTGAAACTGCGACAGCAAATTATTGATGTTGGCGACGGAGGTCGCAATATCGGCATCGGCCTGCTGGCGAACCTGAGTGACCGTCGCCGACGCCGAATTCAGTGCGTTCGACACATCTTTTGCAGCCGAAACAATACTGGCAGCCACAGACGAGTTCTGTGGGCTGCCCGAGTATGTCTGAAGTGCCGCGCTGAGCTTGGCCATCAAGGCCGCAGGCGAACGCTCATCATCCGTATCATCGACGGTCGCCTGCAACCGATCGAGTGCGGATGAGATCGCCGTCTGCGTCTCGTTGCCGGAATTGGCGTTCAGGTAAGCATTGAAAAGGAGTTGGTTCGCCGTCCTGTCGATCGACGGAATGCTGACGCCAACGCCTGGTCCACTGACAACCGTCGCAATCTTCCGTGTCGCATCGGGATCATTGATACGTGCGATGTTACGCGACACGACGGAGATTTGGTCGGATGTTGCCTGGAGACTCGAGCGCGCGGTGTCGACACTCAGTGTAAGCGACATCAGTTGTACCTCTTCCTATTTCGTAGTGTGCTAGCGCACCAGATTCACGAGAACGTCCAGCAATTCCGTGCCTGTCTGGAACACCTTCGAGTTGGCGGTATAGCTCCGCTGCGCCTGAACCATCGTCGTCAACTCGGAAGCAAGATCGACACTCGATTTCTCAAGAGCCGCCGATACGATTTTCCCGACCGAGCCGCTATTGGCGGTTCCAAGTTGGAAATCGCCCGAGTCCTTGTTCGTCGCGAAAACGTTTCCGGAAATCGCCGTCAAGTTGTCAGGGCTCGGCACGGTCGCGAGGGGGATTTTGAAGGCGTCGACTCGCGATCCGTCGGCATAGACTGCGGTCACGATGCCATCATTGCTGATTTCGAGACGATCTACTGCCGACGGCGGATTGCCATCTGAATCGATGTTGACCGGCGTGTAGGCCATCGCGAGTTCGCTGGTCTTGCTGATATCGAGGTTTACCGTGGCGCCGTTCGGTATGTTGATCGATAGCTTCCCTGTTGTCGGCGTCACCAGCTTGCCGGTCGCACTATCGAAGGTCAGGGCCTGCGTCGTCATCTGCGATCCAGTGGCGTACGGGAAGCCGCCGCCCGCTGCGGCGCCGTCATGGTTGTAGACGGTCATTTCCCAGGCATTCGGTCCGGTCTTCGCGGAATAGACGTCGAGCGTATACTGATGCCCGAGATTGTCGTAGGCGATGACGGAGGTCATGCCTGAGTAGACGGCGCCAGCCGCGTTCGCCGACGGAAGACTGGTCGAGACCGCGTCATCCAACGGAAGATTGACGTTGAACATGCCTGAGGTCGTCGGCGAAGCTTTCAATCCGAGACTTGTTGTGCCGACAGGCACCAAGCCAGCGGCGCTGTTGACCACGGAAGTGCTGCCGCCACTTTGGAGATCGTAGCCGAGCAGTGTAAATCCAGCGGCGTTGACGAGTTCGCCGTTGGTCGAGATGAAGCTGCCGGCGCGCGTCAGAAAGGGCGTTCCAGACGGGCTGCGAACCATGAAGAACCCGTTGCCGCTGATCGCAAGATCGGTCGGCGACGTCGTGTAGCTGAGATCGCCTTGGTGCGTGATGGCGCGGCGCGCGATCGTCGATACAGAGCCTGGGACATATGATGCGACATGCCCTTCGGCTACCAGCGTTGCAAACTCGGCGGTGGCTTCCTTGTAACCTGTCGTATTGACGTTCGCGATGTTGTCCGCGACTGTCCCCATACGGTCAGATTGAACAGACATGCCCGAGATGCTGGTAGTCATTAGTCCGTAAAGGCCCATCGGCACTCTCCTGATCACGAATGATGCTTTGCGGAATTGAAGCATCTGAGCCTTGCACGAGGCTGTTTGTTGCCTCTTCGGACGTGGACGAAGGCTCGTCTGCAAACTCCTTCAAGCGGTAACCGAGGAACCTCTGGGAATCGATCGGATCGTAGCCAAGGCGCTGCTTCAGCCGCTTACGCAAACGGCTGATATGGCTTTCAATTACGTTCTCGTGAATCTCGTCGTTGAAAATGCCGTAGACGCGATTGAATATCTGCGTTTTCGTCACCCGCGTATTGCGGCTGAGAACGAGACATTCAAGAATTCGCCGCTCGCGACGGGGTAATGGCAATACTTCGCCATTCACCAGGGGATCGCGCCCGTCGAAAAAGATGCGAATACCCGCAATGTCGACACATTGCTCGATCATCTTCATGCGGCGTCGAATTGCGCCGCTGCGCGCCAATACCTCGCGCACATGAAATGGCTTCGCTATTACGTCGTCGAAACCGAGGGAAAAAAGATCGAGCGTCTCATTCAGAGCTCTTGCATCGATCAGTCCGATGAGGGGTGCACGGCACCGTGTCCGGATTCGCGCGGTAATCTGCCGGCGCTGCTCCACCGAGCCGATGACGAAGCCTTCGACGACGGCCACATCGGCATCGTTAACCAATTCGAACCATTCGCAAAATTCCGACGGATCCACTGAAATCGCGGCGATACCGTCCCGTTCGAAGCACGCAACACAGCCGTCCGCGACCGAAGATCGGTCGTCCAGAACCACAAACATTGATGTCCCCCGCCCCGCAAAGTCGTTTGGTCTTATTCACCGAAATACAGTGATTCATGAGCATTATTAACAACTATTTCATAGTTGCATGGGACCGAATCAACACGCCAAATCGATCCGGCCCTATCGAAATGCAGCTACATTTCCGCCGAATCGAACGAGCCCTGCAGGCCCTTTCACATCACGCGCGATGACCGGGATTGAGACCCGGATGCGGGTCAATTTGTTTATTGCCAATCATTTAATTTTACTCGGTAATTTTGCTCGAATTGCATAGGAGTATTGTAAGTTTATTGGGCTTTAATCGGCGGCGCCGAATTCGCCCTTCAGCGCGCGATTTCGCACCATTATAATCTCTGCGCTGACGGATCTTCGCACGATGAGACAAACAAAAACGCGCAAGTTCCAGTCAGAGCCGTTGCGCCGGGATATCGTTCCCGCGGAAGATATTCAGCCCGGCGACCGCCGGCAGGATTTCCGGCATTCGGCTAATCAATACGTCGCCATGACGTTTCGAAATACGACGCGGATTTGCGACCTCGTCGATTTGTGCGAAACGGGCGCCAAGCTGACCATTCTCGACGGAGCTGTGCCCAACGTCGCCGAACAGCTTATCGTGACGCTTTTCGATGGCACAACGATTGGCGCCCGCGTGACGTGGGTCGGAGAACGGCACATAGGCATCGAGTTCATCGATCCCGTGACCAACGTCGATGATCGTCTGGACTTCGAAGATCTCGGCAGCGCGTATTTCGGACGCGCGGTGTCATTGCAGAAATCGGCTCGCCGATCGTAACCCCCAGTTCGGATGCAAGCGTTCGGCAAGGCGCCGGTGCTAAAGGGAGGCTTAGCCCTTTCTTAACGCACGATTGACACAGGATGCGCCTCCGGACGCCATTACCATCGAGCTTTGAAACGCTCATTTCGGATTTGTTAGAAGAGGCTGCGGACGACGCCGAAGTTCCGCGGCCATCGCACCCGTTCTCGCTCAACAGTCTCGAAGCCGCGTGGGAAGCCGCGGCAAGTGCCCGCGCCGCGCCGCGCGGCAAGAGCGGGGCTGAGGCAACGCCGCGCCGCGCACCTTATAGTGACGACGGCAACGACGTCCCGGACGGCAGCTTGTTCGATCCGCATAAAATCCGGAGCGAGCTTGGGCTTCATTCCGGAGCATCGGAAGCGGAAATCGTAATACTTCGGCGAGAATTTGCGCTCCGAAATCATCCAGACCGGGTTCCGGCGGAGCTTCGGGATGTGGCGACCCGGCGCATGATGATCGCCAACGATCTCATGGACCAGCACATTGCGCGTTTGCGGCGATCGAGGGACTGATCGCAAAAGTCAAAGTCGATAAAATTCGAAATTCTCCGTTCGCGAACTTGCGACCTTTATCCGGTATTCTCCAATTGTGCCGAGAGACGGCCATGTCATGCGTTTACGGGGATTGGAATGAGCGACTTTTATTGCGACGTGCAGATGCTTCGCGCACGTATGGCGGGTATCGGCGAATCCCTGGACGGCGCCTGGTCGGACAAACTGCGCGATCATCTTCATCTCGATCGCGGAAGCAAGGAATGCGCTTATTGGCATTCCGGTTATCATCAGGCGCTTGCTGATCTTCTGTGCCTAATGGAGGGTTCGCAGCCTATCGTCGGCAGCTCGGACATGTCCAATCGCTACCGTGCGGCCGGCTAGGGTGAAGGAAATTGCCCACCGGCATGAACTGGTGAAACATCTCGCATTCTTTCTCGAATGCTTGCCGCTGCTGGGTGAAGTGCTTGAACTTGAACTGCGGCGCCGTGCCGATCCGCTCTTTCAAGGCTGACTTCAGGTCTTCGCCGGCGCTGCCGACAAACGTTATCGAGAACCTGCCGAGCTGGTCGATGAAGCCCAGCGCATAGGCGCCTGGGCAATCGTCGACAAGTTCCCCGTCGATCGCATCGGCGGTCAACGTAAAGGGGCCGCGCAGTCCCGTTCCAACAAGTTCCTGTTGCGCCATTTCAATAGGCCCTAAATGTAGATTGCATCCGACTGGCGTCGACCGGCGACATCTGGCGCGGGCGCGCCTTTCCGGCCATCACCGCGAGGCTGCTGTTGCTGGGATTGGTCCGGCATGGCGCC
>DATLJG010000419.1:0-2098 GCA_035538995.1 Hyphomicrobium sp.
CGCTCGTCGATCCGCCGGCTCATTCCGCCAAGGAGCCTCACGTCAATGTCTACCTATGTCGCCAAACCGGCCACGGTGGAGAAAAAGTGGGTCCTCATCGATGCCGAAGGGCTCGTTGTCGGCCGCCTCGCCGCTCTCATCGCGACCCGCCTCAAAGGCAAGCATAAGGCCATCTACACGCCTCACGTCGATTGCGGCGACAACATCGTCGTCATCAATGCCGAGAAGGTCGTCTTCACCGGCGCCAAGCGCGAAGACAAAGTTTATTACAAGCACACGGGCTATCCGGGCGGCATCAAGGAGCGCACGCCGCGCCAGATCCTCGACAGCAAGCACCCCGAGCGCATTATCGAGAAAGCCGTCGAACGCATGCTGGCGCGCGGCCCTCTTCATCGCCAGATCATGCGCAATCTGCGCGTCTACAAGGGCGCCGAGCATCCGCACACGGCACAGAACCCCGAGAAGCTCGACGTCGCGAAACTCAACCGTAAGAATGTGAGGGTCTGAGATCCATGACCACCGAAACCAAGACCCTCGCCGATCTTGCGAACGTCAAGACCGCTGAGCCCGAAGCGGCGCCTGTCCGCACGCAGAAGCTCGATAAGCTCGGCCGCGCTTACGCGACCGGCAAGCGCAAGGATGCCGTTGCACGTGTCTGGCTGAAGCCCGGCAAGGGCGTCATCACCGTCAACGAAAAGGACTTCAAGGCCTACTTCGCCCGCCCGGTTTTGCAGATGCTGTTGCAGCAGCCGCTCAACATCGCCAACCGCGCGACCCAGTATGACATCCGCATCTCGGTTGCCGGCGGCGGCCTCTCCGGCCAGGCCGGCGCCGTTCGCCACGGCATCTCCAAGGCTCTGACCTACTACGAGCCGGAGTTGCGCGGCGTCCTGAAGAAGCAGGGCTTCCTGACGCGCGATAGCCGCACCGTCGAACGTAAGAAGTACGGCAAGGTCAAGGCACGTAAGTCGTTCCAGTTCTCGAAGCGCTAATTCGGGAACCAGCCGCGATTTCGAACAGCCCGCCCACCGGCGGGCTGTTTTTGTTTGCGCATCTGGTGGGCAAAAGGGTTGCCGACGCGCCGGAGCAATGCCACATACCGGCAGATTCTATGCAAACGCCTGGGCCATGCACAGCCGGGATCTCGGAGAAAGAAATGGATTGGCTGCTGCACGGGCTCCATGAGCTGTTCTCGACGCTTGTCACGGACATTGGCTATCTTTTATCGCCGCAATGGTGGCGCACGCACAGCGTACCGCTCTTCAATATCCTTATGATCGACCTGACGCTTGCCGGTGACAATGCCATCGTCGTCGGCATGGCGGCGTCGCGCGTGCAGCCGTCGATGCGGGCGAAAGTCATCTTCTGGGGCATTGCCGGCGCTGTCCTGCTGCGGATCATATTCTCCAGCATCGCCCAGCAGATGCTGCAGGTGATCGGCCTGACGCTCGCGGGCGGCATCCTGCTGCTGTTTGTGTGCTGGAAGATGTACCGGCAGATTGTCGACGCCGACACGCATTCCATCCACGAGATCGAAAAGAACCTCGCCTCCCAGACGGCGCATCCGAACGAGTCGACGTTCTGGGCGGCTCTCTGGACCATCATTCTTGCCGACCTGTCGATGTCGCTCGACAACGTCCTCGCGGTCGCTGGCGCTGCCGGTGAGTCGACGCTCGTTCTCGTCATCGGCCTCGCCATCGCGATCATTCTGATGGCGGTCGCCTCGTCGTACATCGCCAAGCTCCTGGAGCGCTATCCCTGGATCGCCTGGGTCGGCCTCTTGATCATCCTCTATGTCGCACTCGATATGATCTATCGTGACAGCCACCGGATCGCCTGCGTCAACTTCGACGTTGGCTGTTCTGAATCAATCTGGGAAGGCGTTATGCATCGGCTCGGGTTCGGCGGCTGACATGACGGCGACGACGGCACAAATGGCGAAGGACGCAACCGTATTCATCGATGGCGAAGCCGGCACGACCGGCCTCGAAATCCGCGAGCGGCTGGCGAAATTGCGCGGCGTCACCGTCAAAAGCATCGACCCCGCGCGGCGCAAGGACAAGGCTGCCCGCGCCGACATGATGCGTGGCGTTGATCT
>DATLJG010000420.1:0-11317 GCA_035538995.1 Hyphomicrobium sp.
AACGGCAGCGTCGCCAGCAGGGCCGTATTGGCGATAAACCCGCCGCCAAAGAAAAGCGCCGTCTCGGCACCGAAAAATCGCGCGGCATCCGCTTCCAGGGCTTCGTGCTCGGGGTGATTGCCGCGCAGCAGGCGCGAACCACCGGCTCCAATCGGAACGCCGCGCGCAACGGCATCGGCGACGGCATCCGCGAGTTCCTGCGATTGGGCAAGACCGAGATAGTCGTTCGACGTGAAATCGATGCCGTTCGCTGCGTCCAGCGACCTCAAGCGGCCACGTCGCAGCAACGCATCGAGCGCGCGCTCATGATTGGCGGGCATCCTGCCGACCCGCGCCAGTCGCGGGCTCATGGTCCAGAGATTGGTCGGGATCGAGTTCGAGGTCGAGTTCGAGCGGTGCGAGGCCGAGCTTGGCGAAAAGCACGCTGTCCTTGTCCTCGCCGGGATTGTCGGCGGTCAGCAGCGTATCGCCGACGAAGATCGAGTTCGCCCCGGCAAAGAAGCAAAGCGCCTGCATCTCATCCGTCATGTCGGTGCGCCCGGCGGAAAGACGGACGAACGATTTCGGCATCATGATGCGCGCCACCGCGATCGTCCGCACAAAGTCGATCGGATCGATGCGCTTGGTGTTTTCGAGCGGTGTACCGGGGATAGCGATCAGCATGTTGATCGGAACGCTTTCCGGATGCTCTTCGAGATTGGCCAGCGTGATCAGCATGTCGACGCGATCTTCGCGTTCCTCGCCCATGCCGATGATGCCGCCGGAACAAACCTTCATTCCGGCATCGCGCACCCGCGCCAGCGTATTCAAGCGGTCGGCGTATGTGCGCGTCGTGATGATCTTGTCGTAGTAGGATTCCGACGTATCGACGTTGTGGTTGTAGTAATCCAGGCCCGCGTCCCGCAGCTGGATGATGTCATCGTCGGTCAGCATGCCGAGCGTCATGCACGTTTCCATGCCAAGCGCCTTGACGCCTTCGACCATGGCGAGGACGGTGTCCATGTCGCGTGCCTTCGGGCTGCGCCAGGCTGCCCCCATGCAATACCGCGTCGCGCCGGCAGCCTTGGCTTTCTTGGCTTCGGTGAGGACGCGCTCGACCTCCATCAGCTTCGACGCCTTGAGCCCGGTTTTATGGTGCGCCGACTGGCTGCAATAGCCGCAGTCCTCGGCGCAGCCGCCGGTCTTGATCGACAGCAGCCGGCTCATCTGGACTTTGTTCGGGTCGAAGGAACCGCGGTGCACGGTTTGCGCCCGGAACAGCAGATCCATAAAGGGAAGTTCGTAGAGCGCCATCGCCTCATCGCGCGCCCAGTCGTGCCGGATTGAGGAAGCGGCGCGCGCCGATGGCCGCGCTGTGTCAAGTCGGGTGACGCTGGAAGGCATTAGCTGGGCAGTCTCCGGAGCGGACGTATTCCTGTGTCACTGATGTTTGCACCGCTTCCCGTCTCAGCCGCAACCGTCAAAATGCCTCCCCGAAGGCAATCAATCGGACGATTGCCGTGGCTTTGGGAGCCACAACAGCCGAAAGCACGGCTCAGGACGTAATAAACTTTGTTATCATCGCCCTAGGGACCTTCCATTAACTATTGAACATTGTTCCAAATCACCGTCAGATCGTGGGCGGTAACGAGTGGCTGCGCGTCAGGGAGCCGGACCGGTGCGAACGACGTTTTCTTAGGAGAATGCGCTTGTTCAGTTTCATCTGTCAGGTCTCGCTATGAACGAGAAAGCCCGTTTGTGGATGTTGTCTAAGGCCCTGGAGGCCGAGGCAGCCTTTGCGCAGCGCGGCTATACGATTGCCTGCATGGCCGATCGCCTCGTGATCGAGCGTGCCGGTCATTTCCGGGGGATATGGACCAGTCCGGCCGACAGATACGTCTGGACGGCGGCCGGCTACAGCGAGCCGACCTTCAGCACGGCATCCTTGCCGGACGCGCTGCGCTATATGCTCGCCGAGATTTCACGGATCTGACAGCAGATCAGGCGGTCAATTGAGATCGTCGGGCAGCGGCGGCAGGAAACCAAACGGAACCCCGTCATCGTGGAGCGCCTGGGCCTCGTCGATCGTGGAGCTTCCGCGGATGTTGCGCTCCTCCGACTCGCCGTAATGAATTTTCCGGGCTTCGTCGGCAAAGCGATCGCCGACGTCTTCCGAGTTCTCCAATACGGCTTTTTGGAAGGCGCGAAGCGCACCGAGGGTCGCAGTGTTGACGCGCTCGCTCACCGTCGGCTGCTGCTGCTGGGCCGCTGGCTTTTTACGCCGCCCGGAGACGACGGCCGGCGCCATCGGTTGCTTTGAGATTTCGGTTGAGCCGCAAAGCGGGCAAGCGACGGCGCCGGAGCGGCACTGCGCGTCATAATCGGAGATGGTGCGGAACCAGCTTTCGAACTCATGGCCATCGGGACAGCCAAGACGATACTTGATCATTCTTTTAGCATCACTTCGATCTGCGGAGACGTTGCCTCGACGACGTCGAAGGCGCGGTCATGCGTCAGAGATGGGATTTTGCTTCGGACTTCGTCGATGCGGCGAATATCGATGTCGGCGGTGACGACTCCAGGCTCTGTGCCGGCCTCTGCCAATACCTCTCCCCACGGGGAAATGATGAGGCTATGTCCGAACGTCTCGCGTCCGTTTTCATGCCGTCCGCCTTGGGCCGCGGCGAACACGAACGTTTCCGTTTCGATGGCCCGCGCACGCAAAAGCGTGTGCCAATGGGCTTCGCCGGTAATCCGCGTGAAGGCGGCGGGGCTTGCGATAAACAGGGCTCCCGCTTTGGCGAGCGTCCGGTGAAGTGCCGGAAAACGCAAATCGTAGCAGATCGTGAGTCCGAGCTGCCCCCAGGGAAGCGGCGCGACGATCGCCTGCGAGCCCGCCTGATAATTGACGCTCTCGCTGTAGACCTCGCCATTGCCAAGATCGACGTCGAACATGTGAATCTTATCGTAGCGGGCGCTGATCTCACCATTCGGTGCAATCAGGTACGAGCGGTTGGCCAGCCGCCGTTCTCCGACTTTGACCGCCATCGAGCCGATGTGCAGCCAGATATTCCGATCTGATGCGGCCGCGCAGAATGCGGCCAGAGCCTCGTTGTCCGTCTCCGGCTTGGTCTCCGCCATCAGCCGATCCGGGTCGACCTCCATCAGCGTCGTGCATTCCGGGGTCTGGACGTAGTGAGCTTTTTGCGCAGCGGCTTCCGCGATCAGGCTCAAAGCGTCGGCAACGTTTCGCGTGACACTGCGACCGGCGCACATTTGAACCAGAGCGGCGCGGAACATCGCATTCGATTGTGAGGACATGTTTAGGCCGACGTCGGTTCGGTCAGCAGCGCGTCGAGCTTGCCGAGACGTTCGAGATCCAACAGATCGTCACAGCCGCCGATGTGGACATCGCCGATCCAGATTTGCGGCACCGTATTCCGGCCTGCCCGAGCGCATAACTCGGCGCGCAGATCGCCCCGGCCCGTCAAATCGACTTCCTCAAAGGCCGCGCCTTTGCGTCTCAGCAGATCCTTCGCCATGTGGCAGTAACAACAATTGCCCGCCGTGTAGACCATTACCTTCTGCATCGCCGGCGCCTCTCCGCACGCCTGTAAAATCATTCGAATCCAGCCTACGCAGTTCGCGAGGTCATGCAACCGTCATCGCTCGATTTGCGCCCCTGTGCCACGCCTATACCACGCTAGGTCCGGCTCAGGAATGCACGGCCGTAACGATCGCGAGAGCCAGCACATCGACCCTTCGCGCTCCTGCGCGCTTCAACGCCAGCGCAGCAGCCGACGCGGTGGCGCCAGTCGTGATCACATCGTCGATCAAAACTATGGCCTTTCCGGACACCGTGGCGATTTCGCCCGGTGGAACGCGAAAAATGCCCGCGACATTCCTTTGGCGTTGCGCCCGCGTAAGACCGATCTGGTGCGCCGTCGAGCGCGTGCGGACGAGCGCAAACGGCTTCACGGGCTTTTTCGCAGCGCGCGCGACTTCCGCCGCGAGAATTTCGGCTTGGTTGAAGCGTCGCGCCAGCAGCCGCCAGCGCGCCAGAGGCACCGGGACCAGCATGTCGGCCTCGCTGAGGAGATCCCGCCCGGCTTCAGCCAGCCACCGCCCAAAAAGCCGCCGGGCATTGTGCGTGTCATGGAACTTGAAGACGTGGATCAGTTCCCGCATCACGCCGTCGAAGCTCGCAACGGCCCGGGCTCGGGCGAAATCGGGCGGATCGGCGACGGCCGCCGCCGAGACCATGACGCCGCCCGTATCGTACGGCATCGGCAATCCGAGGCGGTCACAAAGCGGCGGCCGAACGAAGTCGATCCGTCGCCAGCAAGCCGGGCAAAGCGCATCATGGGACGTTATACGTGTGTGGCAACCGAGGCAGAGGGGGGGAAGCAAAACGTCGAGCGCTGCCCGTCCAGCTAAGCGAACGCCTTGAACGAGGCGCGACGCGCCGGCCTTCGCCGCGGCGTCGTGCTCGTTCCCAAGGTCCGTAACTTCGCCCAATGATCGGGTTGCCATTGTCGAACCCTAGCGCAACAGTCTATCGGCAGCGAGAGCCTCCTGGGACGAAACACAATGCCGGGCGCCCCCCGAATTTTCGATCAGCACCTTATCCGGGCGCGACGAGACCGTATCGCGGCAATGCCGACAGCGACGGAAGCCGATTTCCTCCTCGCCCGAGTCGCTGACGATTTCGTCGAGCGGCTTGGGATCGTGCGCCGTGAATTTCCGCTCGCGGCAAATATCGGCGCTTATCACGGCCTTTTGGCCGAGCGTCTGCGAGAGTTGCCGAATGTCGGCACGATCATCGATGTGGAAACCTCGACCGGATGTCTGCAGCTTGCACGCGGCCCAAAAATTGCGGCCACAGACGAAGCCCTGCCGTTCGCGCCCCGCAGCCTGGACCTTGTTGTTTCCGGTCTGTCGTTGCATCTCGCCAACGATCTTCCCGGAACGCTTCTCCAGATCAATCGTGCGCTGAAGTCGGACGGACTGCTGCTCGCGGCGCTGCTTGGCGGTGAAACGTTGAAGGAGCTGCGCGAAGCCTGGCTTCTCGCGGAATCGGAGTTGTTTGGTGGCGCCTCGCCTCGCGTCGCGCCCTTTGCCGATGTGCGCGAGCTTGGCGGATTATTGCAGCGCGCTGGTTTTGCTTTGCCCGTTGCCGACAGCGACCTCCTTCGCGCCACTTACGAGTCGCCGATGGCGTTGATGCAGGAAATAAAGCTCATGGCCGCAAGCAATATGCTGACTGAGCGGCGGCGGACGCCGGCGTCGAAGCGATTGCTGCTTCGGGCTTGCGAAATATATCAGGAACAGTTCGGCCTTCCGAATGGGCGCGTGCCAGCGACCTTTGAAATCATCACGCTAACCGGATGGGTTCCGCATGAAAGCCAGCAGAAGCCGCTGGCGCCGGGATCGGCGCAAGTCCGCCTCGCGGACGTCCTGAAGCCTAGCCCAAGAAATCCCTCAACCAAGGAATAAGCGGTTCATCCGCTGGCGGCATCCGGTAGCGAGAGAGATGAAGCGCGCGAACCCACGTGATGGTCTGTCCCTCGCGCGGTGCGATTTCACCCTCCCACGTCCGGCAGACATAGAGCGGCATCAAGAGGTGGAAATGTTCGTAGGCATGGCTGGCGAAGTTGAACGGCGCCAGACAGGTCCGGCAAAGCTCGACGTCCAGTTCTTCCTTGATCTCGCGGCAAAGCGCGTCCTCCGGCGTTTCACCGGCCTCGACCTTTCCGCCTGGGAACTCCCACAAACCCGCCATCGGCTTGCCTTCGGGGCGCTGAGCAATGAGCACGCGCTTCTCGGCGTCAATGAGGGCGACCGCCGCGACGAGAACAAGCGGCTTCGTCATCGCCGCCTCAACAAATAGGCCGTCTCCCGCAATTCCGTGACGCCGCGCCGTTTGAGATTGCCGCTGCCTTCCAGACCGTCGCGGTCTTCAAGAACTTCGATTCTGAAGGCATCGCCGTATAGGTTTTCGACGTCGTCGCGCGTCAAAGAAAACGGCGGCCCTGAAATTTCGCCCTCCGGATAAGCGACGGCGATGAGGAATACGACAGCCTCACGCGGAAGAATGCTCGTGAGCTTCTGCGCGTAGCGGACACGCAAATCCGGCGGCAGTGCGATCAGCGCCGCCCGGTCGTAGACGGCGGCAACCCCAGCCAAAGCCTCGCCCGGCATTTCAAAAAAATCACCGCGGTAGAGGCTGAACGGACCGGCGGAATAAACGTCGAACGGTCCGTCGGAGCGAACATCGGGCATTTGCCCGCCATCCTGGAAAAACTCGCGCACCGCGACTTCGGAAAGTTCGACGCCGATCACGCGATGACCCTGCGTCGCCAGCCACACCATGTCGCGCGTTTTGCCCGCAAGCGGGACGAACACCGTGCTCGCGACCGGCAGCCCGAGTGTTGGCCATAGGCGCGTCAATTGCTCGTGAATGTGCGGCTGATGGAAACCAATGTCGCGCCGTTGCCAACGCTCCGTCCAGAAGGTCTTGTTCATTCGCTTCTACATTCAGCTCCGGTAGTCGGCATTGATCGAGACATAGTCGTGGGTCAGGTCGCAAGTCCAGACCGTTGCTGCGGCCTTGCCCACACCGACCGAGACGCGAATAACGATTTCCCGGTTCTTCATGTATTTGGCGACCATCTTTTCATCGTAATCGTCGGCGCGTTCTCCGTCGCGCGCCACGCAGTAAGGACCGAACCAAATCGTGAGCTTGTCACGATCCGCAGCTTCGCCGGATTTGCCGACGGCCATGACCACCCGGCCCCAGTTCGGATCCTCGCCCGCGATCGCCGTTTTGAGGATCGGCGAGTTGGCGCACGCCAGCGCAATTCGGCGCGCCGCGTCCCAGGATTTCGCATCCTCGACTTCGAACGTCACGAATTTCGATAGCCCTTCGCCGTCCTTCGCGACCTGTATGGCGAGATCGCGCATCAGATCGTGGAGCGCCTCGGAAAACGGCTGCAGCTTTTTCGAGGTCGCCTTCGTGACCGGCTTTTGACCACGCTCCGCCGCCCGTCCGGTCGCGAAAACGAGACAAGTGTCGCTTGTCGAGGTATCGCCGTCGATGGTCATGCAGTTAAATGTGGTCTGCGCGTGCTTGGCGACGAGATCCTGCAGAACGTCCGGCGGCAGCGTGGCATCGGTGAAGATGAAGCACAGCATCGTCGCCATATCGGGAGCGATCATGCCGGCGCCCTTGCAGAAGCCGTTGATCGTCACTTCCGCATCGCCGATCATCGCTGTGCGCGTTGCGAGCTTCGGATACGTATCGGTCGTCATGATCGCCCGCGCCGCCTGCTCGAAAGCATCCGCTTTGGCCTCTTTCGCGAGCCCGGTGAGCAAATGGGCGAACTGCGTCGCATCCAGCGGCTCGCCGATAACGCCGGTTGAGGCGACGAACACCTCGTGCGGTTTGCAGCCGACGGCCTTAACTGCGTAGTCGACCGTAATATCGACTGCCTCACGCCCCTTCTTGCCGGTAAAGGCGTTGGCATTCCCGGAATTCACGACAAGGGCGCGCGCCGTGCCCTTCTTGAGGTGTTTACGGCAGACGAGCACCGGCGCCGACGCGGTTTTCGATTGCGTCAACACACCGGCGGCGGTCGTCCCTTCGTCGAGAACGGCGAGCAGCAGGTCGGTCCGGTTTTTGTAGCGGATGCCGGCTTCGGCCGTCGCGAACGCGACACCCTCGATGGGCGGCAGCTTTACGAGCTTGGAAGGCGCAAAGGGTGAAACGCTGGAAATCTTGCCCATGATGCCTCCGAATGGCGGGAGGCTCCCTGAAACAGATCGGGCCGCTATAATCAAGCGGCCCGATGGCAATTCTGATGAGAACTTTGTGTTTCGAGCCTTTAAGGCTTCGGGGCGTCGGGGCTCGGCGTTTCGGCTGCCGGTGCTTTCTCGTCTGCGGCCGGTGCCTTCTTGGCGTCTTCCGACTTCTTGAGCATGTCGTTCCGCGTATCGACGGCCTTCTTGATCTCGTCGTCGACGAGTTCGATTTTCGCCTTCGCCCGCAGTTCGACCGCCGTTTTCTGGGCCTTTTGCAGCAGCATCGACTGCACGATCCGGTCTTTGACGATTTCGAAAGCCGGCGGCTGTTTCGTCCGGCGATCCTCGAGCTTGATCAAGTGCCAGCCGAACTGGGTCTTTATCGGCTCCGAGACTTCGCCTTTCTTTAGTTTGAAGACGACGTCTTCAAATTGCGGGACCATTTGCCCGTGGCCGAAGTAACCAAGGTTGCCGCCGTCGTCCTTGGAGCCCGGATCCTTCGAATTTTCTTTTGCCAGCTGAGCAAAGTCGGCGCCCTTATCGAGTTTTTCTTTCAGAGACTTGGCGTCGGCTTCGGTTTCGACAAGGATATGCCGCGCCGAGACTTCTTCCTCTGGCTTCAGGAGTTTGACCTGATCGTCATAGATCTTGCGGGCTTCCGCGTCCGAGACAGACGCCTTGATGACCTTTTCGAAATAAAGCTCGCGCAGAGCACGGCGCTTCAAGTAATTGAGCCGGGTTTGAAAATCCGCGCCCTGGTCGAGCTTCTCCGCCTCCGCGGCCTCCGCGAAAAGCTGGTTGTCGATGAGGAATTCGAGGAGCGAGGTGCGCTTTTGCGCGCCCGGCATGGTTCCCATGTCGCCGCCAATCTCGCTCTCCGCAACGGCCAGATCGCCTTCGGTGATCGGCTTGCCGTCGATTGTGGCGACGACTTTGCTATTATCCTTGGGCTTTGCTGCTTCGTCCGAAAACGCTGGCGCGATCGGCGCGCCGAAGAGCGCGATCGCGAAAGCGACCACAAGGGCGGTTGGGGCGATGCGCATCATGGAATCAGGCTCCAAAGTTCAAGATCGCAGGGCATCTGCGAAAAAAGCGAAAGAAATACGGCATGTGTGTGCCGACAAGCTGGCCTCGATAGCGGCCCAAAGCCGGAAAACCAAGTTAATAATTGGTCGTCGCGGTAAACCCTTGATCTTCGGCGACCTGCGTTCGAAACGTTGACAGTTAGGGGGGTGAGTTCTTATGTCTGCCCCAGATCGGCTCGGGTTTCGGCCCGCATCGAACCACGTACCACATAGACGTGCCGAGGGAACGTGATGCAGGCGTGGCGGGGAGACCTTGCCGCGCATTTTTGGCTGAACTGAACTCAGGTCAACGCAACCGCATACCCAGTCGCATAAGTGCGTTCGGGTAACGACGCTTTTTTAGGACGGATTTCAAAATGCTCTCGTTCGGTGGCATCGCTTCTAAAATCTTCGGTTCATCGAACGAGCGAAGGGTCAAAAGTTTTCGCTCTCGCGTGGCGGCGATCAATGCGCTCGAAAGCGAACTCGAAGTGTTGTCCGACGAAGAGCTGCGGGCTCGGACCGAGCAATTCCGCAAGGAGCTTGAGCAGGGCAAGACGCTTGACGATCTGCTGGTGCCGGCATTCGCCACCGTCCGCGAAGCATCGAAGCGCACGCTCGGCCAACGCCACTTCGACGTGCAGTTGATCGGCGGCATGGTTCTGCATCAGGGCGACATCGCCGAGATGCGGACGGGCGAAGGCAAGACGCTCGTCGCGACGCTGCCCGTCTATCTGAACGCCCTGACCGGCAAAGGCGTCCACGTCGTGACCGTCAACGACTATCTCGCCAAGCGCGACGCTGACTGGATGGGTCAGGTCTATCGCTTTCTCGGGCTGACTGTCGGCTGTATCGTCCACGACATGAGCGACGAGGAGCGCAAGACCGCTTACGGCTCGGACGTGACGTACGGCACCAACAACGAATTGGGCTTCGACTACCTTCGCGACAACATGAAGATGGAACGCGAGGAGATGGTCCAGCGCGAACACATCTACGCGATCGTCG
This sequence comes from Hyphomicrobium sp., assembly GCA_035538995.1. GTDB lineage: Bacteria > Pseudomonadota > Alphaproteobacteria > Rhizobiales > Hyphomicrobiaceae > Hyphomicrobium_B. The sequence continues at coordinate 9,852 of DATLJG010000420.1, forward strand.
ACGAGGTGGACTCGATTCTGATCGACGAAGCGCGCACGCCGCTGATTATTTCCGGCCCGCTCGAAGACCGCGCCGATCTTTATCAGTCGATCGACGAGTTGATGAAGATCGTTGTGCCCGAGGATTTCGAACTCGATGAGAAGCAGCGCCAGGTTTCCTTTAGCGAAGCCGGCAACGAGAAGATGGAGAAGGCGCTTCAGGAAGCCGGCCAGCTGGAGGGCACGCTCTTCGACATCGACAACGTTACGATTGTCCATCACCTCAATCAGGCGCTGAAGGCGCATAAGCTGTTCCAGCGCGACAAGGACTACATCATCAAAGGCGGCCAGGTCGTCATTATCGACGAGTTCACCGGCCGTATGATGCCGGGCCGTCGCTATTCCGAAGGTCTGCATCAGGCTCTCGAAGCCAAAGAGCACGTTGAAGTTCAGCCAGAGAACCAGACGCTCGCGTCGATCACATTCCAGAACTACTTCCGCCTGTATAAAAAACTCGGCGGCATGACCGGCACCGCCATGACGGAAGCCAGCGAGTTCATGGACATTTATGGGCTCGAAGTCATCGACATCCCGACCAATCTTCCCGTCAGTCGCATGGACGAAGACGACGAAATCTATCGCACGCAAAAGGAAAAGCTGGCAGCGATCGTACAATCGATCGCCGAAGCCAAGGATCGTGGCCAACCGATCCTCGTCGGTACGACGTCGATCGAGAAATCCGAGCAGCTATCCGAGCTTCTGAAAGACGCGAAATATCTTCGCGATCTCGCTAAGACGTTGGAGCGGCAGGCGGCGGATCTGAAGCCAGGCAAAGAGGAAGAGCTGCGCAAGCATCTTACCTATATGTCGGAGCTTTTGAACAAGTTTGCTTCCGACGCCAAGGGCAAATCCGTGCCGATCGAGCATAAGGTGTTGAACGCGCGCTATCACGAGCAGGAAGCCAGCATCGTGGCGCAGGCGGGCGTTCCAGGCGCCGTGACGATCGCAACGAACATGGCCGGTCGCGGAACGGACATTCAGCTCGGCGGCAATGCCGAATTTCAGCTTCGCGACTGGATCGCGGAGGAAACCGCGAAGGGGGCTGCCCCGGACGAAGCGGCGATCTCGGCGAAGCGCGCCGAGTTGGTCGCGGACGTCTCCACGAACAAACAGAAGGCGCTCGAAGCCGGCGGTCTTTATGTGCTCGCGACCGAGCGCCACGAAAGCCGTCGTATCGACAACCAGCTTCGCGGCCGCTCCGGCCGCCAGGGCGATCCCGGCCGCTCGAAGTTCTATCTAGCGCTCGACGATGATCTGATGCGCATCTTCGGCTCGGAGCGCATGGACAAGGTCCTGCAAACGCTCGGCCTGAAGGAAGGCGAAGCGATCATCCATCCCTGGATGAACAAGTCGCTTGAGACCGCGCAGAAAAAAGTCGAACAGCGCAACTTCGATATCCGCAAGCAGATCCTCAAGTACGACGACGTG
>DATLJG010000421.1:0-8863 GCA_035538995.1 Hyphomicrobium sp.
TTGGTGGAGAGGGCTGGATTCGAACCAGCGTAGGCGAAGCCAACGGATTTACAGTCCGTCCCCTTTAGCCACTCGGGCACCTCTCCCCGGGGCGTCAGGCCTGCGGCCCCGCCCAAATGAAAGCGCCCTGCCGATCGGCGGCAGGGCCTTCGTTCGCGTTATCTTCATGGGGGCCTTCCCTGTCAATCGGAAAAGCGGCAAAGTCGATGGGCTGCGCCGAGTTGCGCAGCTTTCAGGGCCTGAGTTTCGCCTATACGGGCGTGCCAATCGCCTAGCCTGTTAACGAGTGACGCACCTGCCAAAAGAACCGTTCAAAAAGCCGTGGCGCGAGAAAAGGCCCTTCTCGGGATTTTCCCGCGATCATGCCGGTGGCCACGGCCGCAACAAGCCCAAGCCGCATCGAGAACACCGGAACGGACCGCCGGAAAGCGATGCCGATGGTCCGATTCGCTTGTTCGGCCTGCATGCCGTCGAAGCGGCGCTGAAGAACCCGGCGCGGCGCGTTCATCGCCTGCTGCTGACCGAGAATGCCGAGCGCCGCTTGCTCGAGGCCGTTGGCACCATCGGCGCCCCGATCGAACGGGTGACTCCGCGCGACCTCGATCGCTTGCTTGGCGCCGACACCGTGCATCAAGGGGCGATGCTCGAAACCGAGCCATTGCCCGAGCCGGACTGGGAAGACCTCGCCCGTACATCGGGTGGGCGGCCGCTGATCGTGCTCGATCAGGTGACGGATCCGCACAACGTCGGCGCTGTCCTGCGTTCGGCGGCCGTGTTCGGCGCCAGCGGTCTCGTCATGACGCGGAGGCATAGTCCGCCGCTCAACGGCGTCCTGGCCAAATCGGCGTCGGGCGCACTCGAACTCATTCCGGTCGCGCAGGTCGCAAATCTTGCGCGGGCGCTCGACGAACTCAAATCGGCCGGCTTCGCGATTGTCGGCCTCGACGGCGCCGCCGAACAAGCGATCGAGGACCTCGACTGGTCGCGGCCGACGGCGCTCGTCATGGGGTCCGAAGGCAAGGGACTTCGTGAACTCACGCGCAAGACGTGCGATGCGCTGGTCCGCATTTCGACGGACGGCCCGGTTGCCAGCCTTAATGTCTCGAACGCAGCCGCGATCGGCCTTTATGCGGCGATGCTGGCTCGGCGAAAATAAAGAAGCCGGAGCGACGACGCCGCTCCGGCCATGTACTGAGTTTCTTAGAACGGCAAAGCCACGGACTTAGTCGCAGACCAGCGGACGCTCGCAGATGTAGCGGCCGCCACGGCAGATCGTGTCACCGTAGTCGTTCTCGAAGCAGCGCCGGTGCGTCCAATGACATTCCCGCGGTCCCCGGAAACAACCATCGTCGTAGCGCGAGTAATAACGCGGACCACGATAACCGTCGGCGATTGCGGCGCCTACGCCAAGACCGATAATGCCGGCGGCGACCCCCAATCCGACACCGCGACCGCGCCAAGCCTGCGCTTCGGGTGCCGACGCCATCGTCATACCTGCGGCGACCGTCACAGCCATCAGCGCGTTTACGAGTTTATTCATCAAGACCTCCATCCCACGCACGTGGCGGCGAGCGCCGCCCGACACGGAATTTGAATGCACACAATGAGCGTAAGCCAATCGACTCAGCTCATCGCATGACTAGGTCTTGCACATGTCAGATGAACATGGCGTGAGCGCGCAAAATCTGCGGCGCTGCCATGTCGCCGACTGACGACGTCTTACCAGTCGCCGCGGCGGTGACCGCCGTAATGGCGCCGATGCCATTCGACATGGCGGTAGCGGCGCTTGTTCGCGCCCCAAGAGGCGTAATAGGGCGGCAACTCTCCGCGAAACCGGTTGATCACCGGACGGCCCCACTCGCCCGAGTTATAGTAGGGATACCAGCCGCGCGGGTCGTAATAGTAGTGGTAGTAGCTATCGAGCTGCTCGGCCTTGTAAGGATCAAACTCGTGATAACGCAAGTCGGGCCGGTGCAGAGCATCGAAGGCAAAGGCGGTCTGGCCGACCGTGCAAAATCCTGCCGCCACCGCAGCGACTGCCATCAAGGACTTCACCTGCATGGACATCTCCTAGTTGGTCACGACGAAGCGGGTGCTAACACACACCGCCTGCGCACCAGAATCGTTCACAAGATTAGCTGAAGATCCTTTTAACGGCATGCCTGTTCGCTTTCGCGATGCCGATTTTGACCGCTGCGTAGCATCTGTGCCTGCCAAACCCGCGAAATTCCCTTGTTTTGCCCTCGTCTGGAGGCTCAACGCGCATTCTGGCTTGCTTTCGGCGACACTAATGTCAGCAGCAGAATGTAGAGATCGAACCCGACCGAGCAGTTGTCGATGTAGAATATGTCGTGCTCGACCCGGAGTTGCATGGCCTCATCGGTGTCGGTCGCTCCGCGAAAGCCGTTCACCTGAGCCCAGCCCGTGATCCCAGGTTTGACATTGAGTCGCCTCGGATAGCCGGCGATGCGGCGCTCAAAAAATCGATCATGCGCGACGGCGTGTGGGCGCGGCCCGACCAGAGACATCTCGCCCTTCAGAACGTTGATCAGCTGGGGCAACTCATCGAGGGAGAAGCGGCGCAGGAATGAACCGGGGAACGTAATGCGGGCATCACCTTCGGCCGCTTGCTTGATCGTGTCGCCGTCTTCAAGCGTCGTCATGGTGCGGAATTTCCAGATACGGAACTCCGCCATGTTGTAGCCGCGCCGCCGCTGCTTGAAAAACACCGGGCCGTGGCTGTCGCATTTGATCGCAAGCGCGATCAAAGCAAAGAGCGGGCTTAGCAAGATCAGCGCAACGGCCGACACGACAACGTCGATACCGCGCTTCGCCATCGCCTCAAATGGCCCGAGGGGCGTGCGCGTCAAGGACAGCGCGGTTGCCGTTCCGAAACGGAGCACGCGCGCATGCTTAAAGCGCCCGATAAATCCACCGGCGCTGAGGTGAATGGCGACAGGCAATGCGCTGAATGCCTGCACGGTTCTCTCCAGGAATTCATGCCCGGACAGCGAATTTGAGATAAAGACATCCTCGACGCCGATGAGGCGAGCATTGGCCACCGCGGCCTCAAGCACTTTTTCCGCCTCGCGTGACGCGAGCCCGTCGTTCCCGAAGACGACACGGGCCGCGACAGCGAAACCCGGCGCACTTGCCACGGTCTCTTCTTCCAATGCCGCGAGATCGGCGTCCGTCGCGACCAGCATCAGCTTGCGCGCTCGTACCCAGCCGACGGCAACGAGATGTTCCAGCCCGCGCACGATCGCGGAATTGAGAAACAGAATTCCGATTGATCCCAACAGATAGAACAGCACAAGCCAGCCACGAGAATAGGTCTGCGTGTCCTTGGTCAGAAATCCGATGACCGCGAGCGCGACGAAGACAAGATTCCAGGCGATCAGAAGCTGACCCGGCGTTCGGCGCCCTTCAAGGATGCTTTCGACAGAGTATTCGTCGCGAATGAGGAACGTCAGGCCATAACCCAGCGCCACGAGTCCGCCGACGCCGCCGTAAGTCGCCAACGAGCCAGGATAACCGTACGCTGCATAATGATAGGCGACGCCGGTGAGGATCGCGATCGTCAAGATCCCGATGCACTCGACGGCAAAAGCGGTACACGTCAGGCTATTCAGAGTTAATGCGAAGCGAGGCGATCCGACATCGCTGTTCGATGTCAGCCGATATGCATTGCCAAACACTTTTCAGATTCCCTGCGATTCCACGGCGGCCTCGTTGAACCACCGGGAAGCGCCTTTGCATTTCGTGGGCCGCTCCATGCCATTTGGAGAATTTCATATGCGCCCGATCATCGCGTCGCCGCGACGTTAAGGGTTTCTTAATCCTAACGCCGCGCTGGCCGCGGCCTAAACCGGCCATTTCCCGGCAGCGTGTCGGTTGCATGCACCTCAAGAAAAATGCCGCAGAATTCGAGGCATAGCGATTGCAGTCCGTTTCGCCTACGGCCGGGACCATTGCAGCAATCGCCCTCGAATTGGACGGTGTTCGTGAACACCCGGCAGAGACGTTTGGTTTTAGTACGCTTGAGGATGCAAAATGGCACAATCGGAAGCGCGAGCGCGCCTCGCACCTACGACGCCATTTTCACCGGGCGGTGATCGGGTCGTGGGAATGCCGAAAGTCAGTCGTGTTGCTGAAGGTTATCCCGGCGCCCAGGCGCGCCACAGCGCGGGAGATACCGACTTCGGCGGCTTCCTCGAAATTCTCCGGCGGCATGTCCGGAAGATCATCCTGGCGACGCTCATCGCCGTCAGCCTGAGCTGCGTCTATCTCGCCCTGGCCAAGCCGGTCTATACGGCCTCTGCCTCGCTCTTCATCGATCCGCGAAATCGCAAGGTTGTATCAGACGATCCGACGCCGGATGGCTACGGCACCGATCTCGCCCTCGTAGAAAGCCAAGCGTCCATCATCACTTCGGAGTCCGTTCTCAGGCGCGTCGTGACGTCGATGCATCTGACGGACGATCCCGAGTATGCCCCCACGTACCGACCCGGATTCCTGTCAAAGCTCAAAGGTCTTCTCATCCATCGGCCGGCAACGCCGGAAGCTGCGACGCTGGCGCTCAATTCCCTTGCGGATTCGATCACGGTCAAACGGGCCCAAAAGACATATGTCGTGGACATCGAGGTCTCGGCATCGTCTCCGGCCAAGGCGGCCCGGGTGGCGCAAGCAGTCATGGATGCCTACCTCGCCGACCAGACGGCAGCAAAAAGCGCAAACGCCAAGCGCGCCAACGCTCTTATTGATGCGCGCCTCGGTGAATTGCGCGCACAAGTCCGAGCGACCGAGACACGCTATGACGATTACAAGCGCGCCAATCGAATTCTCACAACCGACGGCTCCAACCTGCTCAGCGAACAACAACTCGCGAAGCTCAACGAGCAGCTTGCGACAGCGCGCGCCGTGAAGGCCGAGGCCAAGGCCCGCTACGATCAAATCCGCGAGACGTTGAAATCGGGAGCTGATCCGAGCGCCCTGCCCGACGCCATCAAATCGGGCCTCGTTCAAAAATTACGCGAGCAATATGCGCAGGTAGCGCGCCGCGAAGCCGCTTTGGCATCGCAGTTACGAACCCGCCATCCGGTCATGATCGACGTGCGCTCGCAGCTAGCCGAGGTCAAAGTACAGATCAACGCCGAATTGAAGCGCGTCGCGGCCGCAGCGGCGAGCGACTATGATGTCGCCGTCAATCGCGAGCGCGATCTCAGCGCTCAGATCGAAAAGACGAAGGAAGAAGTCACCCGCGTCAATACCGCGGAGATCAAGGCGCGCGAGTTGGAACAGGATGTTTCGACGAGCCGAGAATTGATGAAGCTCTTCCTGCAACGCGCCAAGGAAACACAGGAACAGCAAAATATCTCAGCGCCGGACGCACGCATCATCACGCCGCCGTCTCTACCGACCCGACCGTCGCGACCGATCCCGCTGCTCATTCTTGGGCTGGGTTTGGTCGGCGGGCTCGGCGCGGGCCTAGCCTCGGCTCTCATCGCCGATCTTTTCGACAAGAGCGTGCGTACGCCGCAAGACCTGGCTCATGAAACGGGGCTGGCTAACGTTTCCGCAATTCCCAGGCTGGAGACATCGCGCCGTCGATCGCGGCGGCGGCTCGGGCTCGCGGGCGATGTTCCAAAGGCGGCACAATTCAGCGATCTCCTGATGGCGATCTCGGATATGACCGGGCGCGACGACGCCCTCTATCGCCAAGCGATCTTGAGGACACTAGCGAAAATCAAAACGCAGCAGCGGCCCGGCCGTCCGCATACTGTCATGTTGGCATCGTCACGACGGGGTGCCGGCACGTCCGCGACGGCGCTCGCAACCGCCTACGCCGCAGCTCTTTCCGGCGATCGCGTTCTCCTCGTCGATGCGACGTCGATCAATCCTGATTTGTCGAAAATCTTCGCGACGACGTTAAAGCCGACCAATATCGTGGTTCTCGATAGCAAGGAGCATCTCGATCAAATTACAACGCACGACAAGAGATCCGGGCTCGCGTTTTTGCCGATCGCCCTTGCCGATTTGCGCAAACTGAAAACGCAGCAGCGTGGCCGCCTGATCACCGGGCTCAACGCACTCATCCAAAATTACGACCTCGTGTTCATCGATGCCGGAACAATTCTGGATGACGAGGCCGCCGTCAGCCTGTTGCCGACAGCCGACCAGGTGCTGTTCGTCGGGCGTTCCGGCGCCACGACGCGCAGCGAAGTTGCCAACGCGATGGAGATTCTCGAACCCGCCGGCCGTCGCCTGACAGGCACGGTCTTGACGATGTCGCAGGGCGGCGCGGCCTGATCGCGATGACGAGAAGGCTTGCGGCAATGAGCGGAAGCATACGGCTTGGCAATCAGCCCTTGACGCCCGACAGCGGGATGTTCGGGTTCGGCCTGCTCGTCGTGACTGCTCTGTATCTTACGATCTCGACGCTGACGCTTTTGAAGCTCGGTTTCAACTATGAAGAATCGGGGGGCAATGTCTTTGAGAAAATTCATCCAGCGACGCTGATCGCAGCAGTCATTCTGGCGGCGGCTCTTCTGGCGCGCGGCAATCCGCTTCGGTCCCTGCATGACATTGTGAATCAAAATCCGTGCACAGCGATCTTCGTCGCCATGATCGGCCTCATGATCGGCTACTCAATCGAAATCGTGAGACTTCCGTTCACGGGTTTCATCGACACGTTCATCGCTCCGGTCATTGTCTTTTACCTGTTCAAAGGCATCAGCGAGACGCGCGCTCGGCACCTGGTATGGCTGATCCATGCGCTGTTGCTGCTGAATGCGATCATCGGAATTGGCGAATTCGTCACTGGCGATCGCCTGACTCCGCTCATTGCCAATGGCGTCGTTATCAGCGACGATTGGCGTTCTACGGCGCTGCTCGGGCATCCCCTCGCCAATGCCAGTTTGACGGGCGCTTATCTGCTCGCGATGGCTATCGGGGGCGGCGACGATCTTCCAAAGCCGATCGCAGCCTTGTGCTTCATCGTCAATTCGGCAGCTATGGTCGTGTTCGGCGGCCGTGCGTCAACCGTCATCTTGTTGGCCCTCCTCGCGTGCCTCGCCCTGCTCAGCGCAATTCGCATTCTTCGCGGCGCGCGGTTTGACAAGACGACGGTTCTCATCGGCTTGCTTCTCGTGCCGATCGTATCTCTTGTCGTCCTGACGCTCGCGGAAGCGGGATTCTTTGCGCAATTTCTGGAACGTTTCGTCGATGACAAAGGCAGCGCGAGCACACGCATCGCGATGTTCGAGCTGTTCCATTACCTGTCGTGGTATCAGCTGTTGTTCGTTCCCGATGCGGACCAACTAGCCACGCTAAAACGCATCTTCGGCCTCGATTTCGGCATCGAGAGTTTCTGGGTATCATTCGTGCTCGACTACGGGCTCATTCCAAGCCTCGCATTCTTCGCGGCGCTGTTCCTTTTTTGTTGGGATCTGTTGCGGGCGGCACGGCGCGGCACGATCTGGGTGCTGATCTTTTTCTTTCTGGTTGCATCGACGTCCGTCAGCCTGTCCGCGAAATCGACGATCTTTGCCGTGCTCGTGCTTTTCATCATGACCCTGCTTCGCCTTCCGCAAGCGGATCCTGTTTCCCGCGTTACGAGACGCGGACATTACGTCGCTCTCGCTGAGCTTCACGGCAGGCCTGCCTGATCCGGGCTCGGGCATGGATTTTGCTCCCCTTCAGGGAGTTCAATCATCCGCGAGTCCATTATGGCGCAAACACTCCGTTCCCCACTTGCGCGCGTCGACGGCTGGGGCATCACTGCGCCAAACCTGGACGCTGCCGTTGCGGCCATTATCGAGAAAGCGCGCGACGGAAAAGCCTTTAGCGTGTTTACGCTCAACCTTGACCATCTCGCGAAACTGCGAACGAACGAAGCATTTCGCAACGCCTATCGAAACGCCGATATGGTCACGGCCGACGGGTGGCCCGTCGCGTGGCTGGCGCGATGGCAGAACCGAAGCGTCGAACGTGCAACGGGAGCCGACATGCTGATGCCGCTGCTCGATGCTGCGACGAATGATGGGCTGCCGGTCTTCTTTTTCGGAGCTTCGCCGGAAACGCTGGAGAAGGCCGCAAAAAAGCTCGACGAGCACTCGGATGGATTGTTGAAAATTGCCGGCATGCTCGCGCCGTCGATCAAGTTCGATCCGGGCGGTGCCGAAGCCGACGCAGCCATAGCCAAGATCGCGGCGTCGGGAGCACGTCTGTGCGTCGTTGCGCTCGGGGCGCCGAAGCAAGAGATTTTCGCTCAACGGGCACGGGAAAAGGGACTGGCCTGCGGTATGCTCTGCGTCGGCGCGGCGATCGATTTCGTTGCCGGTTCGCAAGTTCGCGCGCCGGGCTTTCTCCGACGAAGCGGGCTCGAATGGCTGTGGCGTCTCGCAACCAATCCGCGCCGGTTTGCGTGGCGCTACGCGCAGTGCGCTCTGCTTCTCGGTGACATCCTCTTAACGCCGATCCGGACACCAGCCGCACGCGAACGGATTTAGCGGTGTGAACATGTCCGATACCTGCACCCAACATCAGCCTGCAAAGCCGAAATAGATGGTTCCCCTTCATGTCTGCTAAAGTTTTATTCTATGTGCCAGGGCTGGTCGACGGCGGCGGAGAGCGGCTGTGGTCGTGCCTCGCAAGCGCGATCCAGGCGCGCGGCTTCGACGTCATCTTTGCACAGGACTTCGAGGCTTCCGAAAACCGCTGCAATCTCGACTCTCGTATTCCCGTCCACACGCTCGGGCGTAACCATCGGCGGTCGGTTCTGGCTCTCGCGCGTTTGCTGAGGACCGAAAAGCCCGACATTGCTCTGGCTGCGGTTGGCGGCTCCAACCTGAAACTCATGCTT
>DATLJG010000422.1:0-1540 GCA_035538995.1 Hyphomicrobium sp.
CTTGTCGGCGCTGAAACCGAACGTGCCGAGCTTTGTGCGCCGCTGCGCTTCCGTCGCGTCCGGCATCAGCTTCAGCATGTAATCGTAAGGCGTGGCGTTGGGTAGCAGATCGTCGAGTTGGTGTTGGGCGAAAAATCCAACCTCGATTTTCTGCGCACCGAACACCGATCCCGAGAGCGCCTCTAGGCGGCCCGCGATGAGCTTCGCGAGTGTCGATTTGCCGTTGCCGTTTTGGCCAAGCAGCGCAATGCGATCGTCATTGTCGATCCTGAGATCGAGACCGGTCAGCACCGGAGTGGCCGGATCATATCCGGCGCTGGCCTTTTCGATGCGGAGAAGCGGGCTCGCGATCACCTTTTGCGGATCGGGGAAGCGGAACGGCACGACACGATCATCGACCTGCGCCGCGATCGGCTGCATTTTGGCGAGCGCCTTGACGCGGCTTTGCGCCTGCGCAGCTTTGCTCGCCTTGGCTTTGAAGCGGTCGATGAAGGCTTGCAGATGTTTCCGTTGCTCGTCCTGCTTCTTCTTCAGCTTCATTTCGAGCCGCTGCTTCTCGCGCCGCGTTTCCTCGAAGTCATCGTATCCGCCCGCGTAAAGCGTGAGCTTGCCGCGATCGAGATGCAGGATCGACCCGACGGCCCGGTTCAGCAGGTCGCGGTCATGGCTGACGATCAGCACCGTATGCGGATACGTCTTAAGATGGTTTTCGAGCCAGAGCGTTCCTTCGAGATCGAGGTAGTTTGTCGGTTCGTCGAGAAGCAGGATGTCGGGCTTCAGAAACAGGATCGCACCGAGCGCCACGCGCATCCGCCAACCGCCGGAGAATTCGCGGCAGGCCCGCCGCTGCGCCTCGTCGTCGAAACCAAGACCTGACAGAATCCGCGCCGCCCGCGCCGGCGCGGAATGCGCGTCGATATCGGTCAACCGCATTTGGATTTCGGCAATCCGCTGCGGGTCAGTCGCGTGCTCGGCTTCGGCAAGCAAACTGGCGCGCTCGCTATCCGCTGAAAGAACCCAGTCGATCAGGCTATCGTCGCCGCCCGGCGCTTCCTGCGCCACGTGCCCGAGGCGGGCGTTGCGCGGAATCGAAATCGAACCGTCGTCCGGAGCAATCTCGCCTTTCAGCAAACGCAGCAGCGTCGTCTTGCCTGCGCCGTTGCGGCCGACGAGTCCCACCTTGTGCCCGGAGGGAATGGCAACGGTGGCTTGCTCCAGGATCGGCCGGCCTTCGATACGATAGGTGAGGTCATTGATATGCAGCATGGCGAGAAGCCGATAGCCCGTCCGAGCGCCGCTGTCACGTCAGAGCACGATCCCGAAGCGCCCAAGCGCGGCCGTCATGAGAAGATAGGCGGCAAACGTCGCAGCCGAAGCGGCGAAAAGACTCGGCCAAAAACCCATTCCCTTCGAAATGAGGACGGGCAGAAGAATGAACAGGACGAGCGACGGCAGAACGTACCAGAAAATACTTGAAGCCAGACTCGCGACCTTTGCCGTGTCGCCGGTCTCGCCATAGAGCCAAATGAGCGCCAGAACC
>DATLJG010000423.1:0-2827 GCA_035538995.1 Hyphomicrobium sp.
CTTCGCTCGGCAGATAGAGCCGCCCCATCGTCGCATCTTCATCGATATCGCGAAGGATGTTCGTCAGCTGCAGCGCGCGGCCCAAGTGATGCGCGAGATCGATCCCAAGATCTCCCTCGATGCCGAAAATCGGAACGGAAAGCCGCCCGACCGCCGACGCCGCACGATCGCAGTACAGATCGAGCGTCTGCCAATCCGGCGCACGAATGTCACGCACAATATCCATCTCCATGCCATCGACGACGGCGATGAAGTCGCTCTTCCTCAGACCATACTTTTCGATCGGATCCGAGAGATCGATGGTCCGCGCCGTCGTGCGGCCGGTGGCGTAGAAATCCTCGATATCGGCGCGATAGCGATCAAGCTCGGCAAGGCGTCCTTCACGCGGTCCACCATTGTCGGCAACGTCATCGACTGCCCGGCAGAATGCGTAAACGTGATACATCGCATCGCGCTGCTCGATAGGAAGCACGCGCATGGCGGCATAAAAAGAGCTGCGGGATGCTACCGGCGTCTCTTCCGAGACAAAGGTCTGCGCTTCGGTCGTCATGCGGCATCATCCCTGACGGCTTGATAAATTCCACGCCTTCCCGCAACTCGCGCCGCGAGCGCGGAAACGGCGGCGCGTCCGGCGATCAAGGCCGAACGCGACTTCGAGAAGTGTACCCGATCCGCCAGCGGATCGCGCCTATCCAAAAGAGTGATCAGATCGCGAGCCAACCCCACGATCACGGACGTCTCCATGCACAGCCACAAGTCCGTGACGTGAGGCGGCAACCGCGACGCCTCTGGTAACAGCTTGCCCGTGCGGGCCCCAACCTCGCGAAGGCAGGCGAGCAACGCGGGCGAAGATCGTGATTGGCCGAGAGCCGAAACGTCCGTTCCGTGACGCACCAGATCGGCCTGCGGAATGTAGACGCGATCGAGATCGCGATAATCCTTACCGCAATCCTGAAGATGATTGATGATCTGCAGCGCCGTGCACAAAGCATCCGACGATGCCCAGGTCGCTTTCGACTCGCCATGCACGTCGAGAACGAAACGGCCGACCGGCATCGCCGAGTAACGGCAATAATCGACGAGCTCGTCCCATGTCTCGTAGCGCGATTTCGTCACGTCCTGGCGAAACGCTTGCAACAGATCGAGTGCATGTTGCGGACTGAGTTGACGGCGGCGAAGTTCGTCGCGCAGTGGCCGCGCGTCCGCCGCCGCATCGGATTTGCCGAGCAAAGTATCTTCGAGCGCATCAAGGATCGCGAATTTCGCAGGCGCATCGAGGTCCGTATGATCGGCAGCATCATCGGCCGCGCGCGCAAACCGGTAGAAAGCCAGAATCGGCGCACGATATCGGGACGCGATAAGGCGCGACGCGACGGGAAAATTCTCGTCGTGCTCCGACTTGCCGGACTTGTACGCCGTGTCGACTGTCATTGCTTTCCTGCTTGGGCTTGGACGCGGCCCTTCCACAGACCCCCCCGTCCGGCTCCATGCTGATACGCCGAATCTAACGTAAAGCCTAAGTAGACTGCTGCAATAAGCGGCAGCGCCAACCCCCATAGTCGTGAACGGTGGTAAAACCGCAACGTTGGCTGAAACGACAGCGCCATAAGTCCATACGCGGCGGCAGCAAATAGCCACGCAGGAGAACTCGCGGTGAGAATTAAGACCGGCGGCGCGAGGTAAAGAACGCCCATGCCAAACGTTGTTCCGAGAAGCAGCAAAGGCGAGTAGCGAAGCTGTGCGTAGGCTGAACGCGCAACCATGCGGCGAATGTCTTCAACCTTAGGATACGGACGCAAGCTCAGAACGCGCTCCGACATGCCAAGCCAGATTGGACCCTGAGCCTTCATGACCTTGGCAAGCGTGCAGTCATCGATCAGCGCGCCGCGAATGGATTGTATGCCCCCGGCACGCTCAAGCGCCGCACGATCGATCAGCATGCAGCCGCCCGCGGCAGCCGCTGTCGCCGTATCCCGTTGGTTCGCCCAGCCGAACGGATAGAGCATCTTGAAGAAAAATACGAAGGCTGGAACGAGCGCCCGCTCGGCGAAACTCTCGCAATTGAGCTTGGCCATCACCGAGGTCAGCACGCGCCGCTCCGATGATGCGCGTGCCACGAGCGACGCGAGCGCGCCCGGCTCATAGCCGATATCCGCGTCGGTCAACAACAGGTAGCGCGGTGGATGCTCGCCCGCACTTGCGGCGGCGATTCCCTGCTCCATCGCCCAGACCTTACCCGTCCACGCGGACGGAAGCGGTTGTCCGGAAACGACCGTGATTTCGCGGCCCGCCGTCTCCGCGAAACGCCGCGCGATATCGGCGGTGCCGTCGCTGCTCTGATCATCGACCAGCACGATCGAAAATTCGCCGGGATAGGATTGCGCCGCGAGCGACGCAAGCGAGCGCGGCAGCATATCGGCTTCGTTTCGCGCCGGAACGACCGCGACAACGGCAGGCCACGCGCCGGGCATACAGTCTGCAAAGGAGCGATAAGCCTCCTCCCGTTCGCCCGTCAGCCAAAAGCCGCCGTGCAGCAGGACGAGGTAAACCCATGCAAGGAGAACGACCGCAGCCAGGATATCAACCGCGCTCATCGCAAATATCCCGACTGCCCAAACCAACGATAAGCATCCGCCAACGCTTCAGTCGCCGGTCGCGATTGATACCCCAGATCACGCTCCGCCTTGGCTGACGAGAAGAACATCTTGTACTTCGCCATTCTGAGACCATCGACCGTCGCGAACGGCTCGCGCCCCGTCAGGCGCGCCGCGGCTTCGGCGCCATACGCGATCGGATAGATGAGGCGTCGCGGCAGGCGCGTCGTCGG
>DATLJG010000424.1:0-2937 GCA_035538995.1 Hyphomicrobium sp.
ACGCGCATGCCGACGCGGAAGGCGGGCTGGCCTTGCATCGAGAACGGAACGGTCACGCCGCTGTCCGTCACAAGCTCGCCGTAGCCGTTGCGCCAGAATTTGACGGTGCCGACAAAAATCTGACTTCCCGGTTCAAATGGATCAATCTCGTCCATCCGAATTCTCCGATGTCGAGGCGCCGTCCCTTCGGCGCAGAGCGACCGATCTTGCAGCCGAATTAGGGCGCTTTCCAGCGGTTTGATCAGGGTATTTCGTCCAAGAGGCTCGAACAAACTTTCGTGAGATTTTATCCCCGGGCTCCAAAGCGCCCGCATACTCCGGCCCACGCGGCTCGTTACAGAGGTATGGGTACCCGCTGCTACCTGTCCCGAGGCGCGGCGTTGGATGAGAGCCGGAGACATCAGCTTCTCTCCGGGCGTTCTGCGTACGAGGAGAAAACGGCTAGGGCCGCCGTGAGCGAGTCCGATGCTGCACCTCGTATCCGCGCGTAAGATGCGCGCGCGGCTTAGAGCGGGCGATCACTTCTCCATCGCGGGCGATGACGGCGTTGGCCGCATCTCCATAAAATCCAATCGAGGCCCGCCGTCGTCGCCTCTCTGTATTGTTTGTGCACGGCGACTCGCGTTCCGCGAGCCGGCCGCCGTGCACTATTGCGCGTGGTTCGCCGATCAACGTCCCTCGATCTTGACGCCGGGAAGATCGATTTTCACTTTGGTGCGGTTGGCGTCGTAGAGCATGTAGCCGAGGACCACGACAGCCACGGCAAGCACGCCGATGATGAGCGATTTGGTGTCCATCGTTGTCATTCCTCGTGCGTTTCGAATCCCGGCGCATCAGTCGCCATGCGGGCGACCGTGTGTCAAGCGTCGCGGCCGTGTCGCGCGGTGCGGTGCGGGCGCGGTTTTGCAGACGCGCGACAGAAAAATGACGGCTCCGCCAAGGCGAAGCCGTCATCCGTGCGTCATGAACGTGCTGTCGGCGTATAACTCACATCGTCAGGTTGCCTTAGTAGCAAACCCAGACGAAGCGGTCGTAATACGGCGACCAGCGCCAGCAAGCGCCTACGCCATAGGCCCACCAACGACCGCGCCACCAGCGACGGTGATGATGGCCACCGCGCCAATGCCGGTGGTGCCGCCAATGCCGATGGCCTCGATGATGGCCCCAATGGCGGCCTCCGCGATGTCCGCGGAAGTGGCTGCGGTGCCCGCGATGTCCGAAATGACGGCCGCCACGGTGATGCCCACCGAAATGATGACCGCCGCGATGATGGCCACCCATGTGGTGGCCGTGATGACCTCCTCCGTGATGTCCGCCATGCGGGCGCGCCTCTGCCGATAACGGCATCGCCAGCGCCGCGATCATCGCGGACGCGAAAACCAGACTGCGAATCATGATGGCTCCTTTGAAATTCCAAATGCCGCGGAGCGGCGAGCGGGCATCAAGACTGATGCTCGATATGGAACTGTTTTTACGACATGCTGGTTCCCGCGAATTGCGTATGCACGCATATTTGTGCGGCAATTTACGGATTTTGACTCTTGTTGCGGCGCGTTCGATCGCGAACTGAACTTAGAGTCCGAGCAGTCGCCGGAAAAAACCACGCCCGGCTTTCGCAGCGGCCGCGCCGGATTTGTCGACACCGATGAGCAATGCCGCGACAATCGTGTCGCCGGTCTCGTTCATCGCCAGGACCGTGCCGCCACCTTCGCGTTCGCCGTCGCGAAAAATTCCATCCTGATCATTTGTCGTGTCGGCGATGGCGCGTTGCTTGTAGGGCTCGCGTGTCGTGTAGACACGGGCGGTGAATTCATCTGGAAAATAGACTTGCCCGGTGACGAGCTGCGTCTCGTCTAGGAAGACCTTGACGTGAATGTGCGGTGTTCGTCCCGGGTACCATCCGGGATAGACCGAATTGAAGGTGACGCGGCCTTCAGAGTCGGTCATCTGCGTTCCGCGGAGGAAGCTCTGGCCTTTCGTTGAAAGCTCACGGTCACGACCTTGACGGTCATAGCCGGAATAGATGCCGTCGGCGTCGGCATGCCAGACATCGACGCGCGCGTTACGGATCGGCGTGCAGGCGCCGCTTTCGATAACACGCAACTGAAGCTGCAGCGGCGCGCCAGGACGGCCTTCTGAAATATCGGAGCGGAGGAGCTTCGGGTCGAAATAAAACGGGCCTTCGACGGCTTGCGGCAGCAGGCGGCATTGTCCGGGGAATTGATCCGCAGCCGACGGCGCACTCTGCGCACGCGCCGTCTGGCCGACGATGGCAGCGGCCGGGGCCACAAGCACGCTTCGCAGGGCCTGCCGCCGGGACAGAAATTTCGTCATTGAACACCCTTTTTCTTTGCGTGAGCAGGCCAGGCTCGCGTCTTTCGATGGCTTGCTACTGCCGCTTCATGGGTTCGGAATTTGGTTATTGGGAGGCCGTTGTTGTTGCAAATACGCTTGAATTTGAAACGCTTCGGAAAGGAATAATTTGCGCTGCCGCCGCGCAACTCAGGCAGGCGCTCGGCGTTTCCAGTAGTATTCATTCCAAGTTGCCGACGTATCGGTTTCGATATTGGCCCTTGGACCTGCTCTTTCAAATTCGACTGGAATCAGGAATTCTGAGACGGCTAAGGAGGACGCTGGCATGAGCACACGCGCATCCGTAAAGCCTTATGCATCCGACCTGCGGGCTGATTTTCGCTTGCCGATGACCGTGATGGTTGCTGCTGCGGCGCTGCTATTAGCGACGCAGGCACGGGCGGCAGACCGAGCTGCCGCGGTTTGTGCGAAACCCACGACGCTGCAAGTCATGCAGCTCATGAACCTCTGGAAGGCGGGTCTAGCTTCCGGCGACGCCGACAAGATGGCCAGCTTCTATGCCGAGGATGCGACGATCGTCACGACGAAGGATGCTAGCCCGGTCAAAGGGCGCGACGCGATCCG
>DATLJG010000425.1:0-11272 GCA_035538995.1 Hyphomicrobium sp.
TTCGTCACCATGCGCGTCAAAGACGTTGCGACCCGCATATTTCAGCGCATCGCGAACGGCGAATATCCGTTCGGAACGCGAATTCCGGCAGAACGGGATCTAGCTGAAGATTTCGGAGAAACGCGCGCCACCATTCGCCAGGTGCTGGAGTTTCTCGCCGCCTATGATGTCATTACGCGGCGAGCGGGAAGCGGAACATTCGCGTCGTACCGGCACACTGTCCCTCCGCCGAAAGCGGCCCCCATAACGGGAGTTCTCGATACGAACGCTCTGGCGGAAACGGCGTCGCCATTCGCAATGAATATCGCGAGTTCGATCCTCGAGCCGGAAATGGTCCGACTGGCGACGATCTATATGTCGGCCCGCGATCTGACCGAATTGGGCAAGCACATCGCCAAGCTCGAAAGCATCGTCACCGAGGCTGATCTCTTCGCATCGCTCGAAGAGGAATTCATGATGATGATCGCTCAGGGAACGCACAATTCCCTGATCGTGGCGATGTATACGATTCTGCATGAGGTAAGGCGGCAGCCGCAATGGGCCGCCAGCCGCCGTCAAGGACTGACGCCGGCGAAAATAAAAAGCACGCATCGGCTGCTGCGATCGCTGCACGATGCAATCGCCCAGCGCAACGTCGAGACCGCGGTTGAACTCATCCGGTTGCACGTCGCGAACATGCAGGAAGACATGATCTACGAATCGTAAGGCGTCCTGGCACTCAGGAAGCCGCCATCTGCTGCCGTTGATCCCACATCAGCCCGAACGACCGCATGTGCTTGACCAGCGTCGCGCTGTTGTCGACCCACCAATCGGTTATCGAGCAAAAATCCTGTATCCGCGCCTTGCCGTCGACGATCGAGACAACCGGCCAGTCGCCGACCAGCGCATTATCGATTCCGAACAGGTCTTTTCCCCACCAACGGGCTTCACCGAAGGCATGATGTCCGACTCCGCCGAGCTTCATCGCCGCGAGAACGGGAAACGGTTCAAAGCTGCGGGCCAGCTGAACAGCTGATTTCCATAGCTCCAGCGTCGACGCATATTCCCAGGAAACCGCACTCCATGTCCCCGGAAAGCGCTCACAGAATTCAGAGTAGAATGCGCCCGGATTTTTGAAATTTACACCCGGGTCTTCAAGGCGAGGATCGTCGAAATCCGGAAACTGGAAGATGAAACCTTCCATGAATTCCGCGCTCGTCCGCCGGATGAGCTCGCTGTAGTTATCGCACGTGCACGACAGCAGCGTACCTTTGAACCCTCGCCGATGGGCCGCGATGGTCAGCGCGTGCACGAACGGCTCGTATGCCGTATCCCAGCAAAGGACGTCCGGCTTCTTGCTCATCAGGTTTTCGACGATCGTATCGAAATCGACCGTGTCGGGATCGAAAAGCTGCTCGGCGACGAGCTCAATTCCCGCCACTTCGAAAGCCGCGCGATAGGTTGCGATCGAGGGCAGCCCCAACAGATCTTTTTGCGCACACATCGCGGCCGTCTTGATATCTGAGCGGTGCTTTTTCAGCCAGCTGACACCGGTGACGTTGTAGATCGGATGGACTTCGCTGGGCGCGACCAGCGTCGGCGTATCGGGCGACAGGTCGCTCGGCAGCAACGTCGCGACCAGCATGCGGTGCTGGTTGATCAGTTCGCGAACGGCGTCGGAAAGATCGTCGCCGCCAATCATCAGCAGCATTTTGACGCCGGCACCCAGAATGAGTTCCTTGGCGCCCTTAAGAGCCAGCTCCGGCCTGTACTTCGTGTCGTACGGGACAAGCTCGAGCATGTACCGGCGGCCGCCAATCCTCAGCCCCCCGGAAGCATTGACGCGCTCGACCCATATCTTGCTTCCATTAAGACCCGGCACGGCCCAGGCCTTCAGCGGACCAGTCAAAGGCGCAAGAAAACCGATCTTTAATACGGTGCCGGACTCCAGTCCAAAGCTCCGCATTGCGACCGACAGCGCCGAACCGACAGAACTTCTCCGCCTAACCATTGCTGCCCATCATGCCTCACCAATCGAGTGGCCGCAGCCCTCATCAGCGATGCTTCTGCCCTTCATCCGACGCCTGCATGATAATCGCGCCAGCCGCAGTCTCAAACAGCTACGCGCATAGCCGCATCCCCAGGCCGACACTAAAATCGATGTAAACGGAAGGTATAGATTTACTATCGGCTTGCTCGCGCATTGACAACATTCCCGTCAAGCCGATTGGTCGCGGCCCGGCGTTTACCGCCCTTCGTTCCCCCGCCGGCATCGCCGCCGTCGGCTGACAATCGCCGCAACCCGATACCAGCCGCTGCCGCCGGGCATCGTCGATGGAGCGGTCATGCTGGTTCCTGAAATCGGGCAACCTGTTCCATGCCTTACCCAGCGCCGTGAGAAAAAGGTCTTCCGGCCCGCCCTGTCTTGATTTCGACAAACCTTTCGCATGGACTGATTAGATCGAGGGGAGCACGGGGATCATTGTTGTTTCCTCAAGGTCATTTTTACGGAACGGCGATCGCCTTGTCCGTTGGAGGCGCGTTTTTTGCGCTCGTCACCGGTATGTCCGGGGCCAGAGCCGATGAGCGAGCGGCGTGCGGAGACGCACGCGAGATCGCTGTCCTTGCATCTCCCCTTGCGCCCTGGAAGGGTGCCCCTTTGCGCACGACCTTCGCGACCGACGATCCCGTCGATGGCGAACTCTCACTCATTGCACCCGACGGATCGGTCGCCGCCAAATCATCGGAACGCCACGGCGGATCACCTTATTTCTGGGTGGCCGAGGTCGCCTCCCCTGCTGCCGGAAAATGGCAGGCGAAACTCACGCGCAACGGCTCAAACTGTAGTCCGGTGACGCGCGAGATCGTCGTTCGCTCGGCGCCGACGCCTCCGCCGCATGCCACCGGCAACAGCGTCTGGCCCATACGCGACTCATGGAACCGCAAAACGGAAAATCTCTACTCGGCTTGGATCGAGACGCTGTTCGATGCACCGCTCCAGGATGAGTTGTCATGGCCGGCGCTTCACGTCGTCTTGCGCGACAAATCCCGCAATTTTCTCTTCAATCATCTCGGTCTCGGCGAGGATCAGAAAAATCTCGTCTATCGCCCGGACTGCGCCGACCTCCCCTACTTCCTGCGTGCTTATTTCGCCTTCAAGATGGGATTGCCATTCGGTTACTCGAAATGCTCACGCGGCGGTGGCGGCAAGGCGCCAAGATGCCCGCAGTGGTTCAGCATTGAAGACCAGGAAACACGCTCCCCGCCCACGCAAAAGACGGCGCAGTCAGGCTCGGGCTTTTTTCTTGAGTCCTTGATCAAGCCAGCGACCCCGGCTGCGGCCGTCAAAGTTGTTCCGGCACCGAAGGGGCTCGTACAGGGCTTCGGCTACTACCTTCGCACCACCGTCGCCAACGGCGTGCACTCCGGCTCCGGACGGACAGCCGCAAACGACGACAAGACCGACTATTATCCCGTGCCTTTGAAGCGCGAGACGTTGAGGCCCGGCACCGTTTACGCCGATCCCTATGGCCACGTCCTCATGCTCGTAAAGCGCATCCCGCAATCGGCCGATGCGGCGGGCGTCATCCTCGCCGTCGACGGACAACCTGACGGAACGGTCGCGCGCAAGCGGTTCTGGCGTGGCAATTTCCTCTTTGCGCAAGATCCGAGCCTCGGGAGCCCCGGCTTCAAACACTTCCGTCCCATCGTCGCCGGCAAGAACGGCACGTTGCGCCGTCTGACCAACGCCGAAATCTCCAAGAATTCGCAGTATGCGGATTTCTCGACTGAGCAGTCCCGGCTCGGCGTCGACGAGTTTTACGACCGTATGGACGACGTGATGTCGCCCGACCAGCTCGACCCTCAACGCGCCATGAAAGAAGTGATTACGGCTCTCGAAGAACAGGTGAGAACGCGCGTGACGTCCGTCGAGAACGGCCGAAAATATCAGACCGGCGGGGGCGGCGTCGTCGCGATGCCGAACGGAGCCTCGATCTTCGAAACGACGGGCGCCTGGGAAGATTTCGCAACCCCCTCCCGCGACCTGCGCTTGCTCATCGCGATCGACGTCGTGCGCCGCTTTCCTGATCGCGTCGCGCGGCGGCCCGAGCGTTTCGCCATGCCCCAGGGCAAGAACGCCACAGAGGTGAAGTCCGATCTCGTCGCCTTGCTCGACAATGAACTCGCATCGCGAAAATTTTCGTACACCCGCAGCGACGGCTCGCAATGGTCACTGGCACTGAAGGACGTGGTGGATCGCTCGTCGGCGCTGGAAATGGCTTATAACGTCAATGATTGCGTCGAGACGAGATGGGGCGCATCGGCCAAAAGCGATGAAGCCTCGACCTGCAAAAGGCAGGCACCGACCGCCCAGCGCGGAAAAATGGCCGAATACCGGGACTGGTTTCACGATCGCCGGCGGCCCGCGAGAAATTAGCGGGCTGACGCGCGTCGCGACCCAAGACAGCACAATCTTAGTGCCGTGAGCTGCAGTCGCGGCAACCACCGCGCGCTCCTATAAAACTTCTAAAACTCGCCGCTTGCCGCACCGCACTTAAGCAATCAAAATCACCCGCAAATGAACGTCAATGAACGGCCGATCGTCAGCGTCATGAATGATATTTTTGCTATCGTCCGGCGATGATTCGACCCGATTACGAGTCCCTCCTGATCGCGCTCAGTTTTTGCAGCGCCGGACTGACCTTGACGTTCTTCGTCAACTGGGTCGTTTCCCGGGCCGACAAAGTGCTGCTGACGTGGGCTGTCGGCGCACTATTTCTTGTCATCAGCGTTTTAATCTACAGCTACTTCGTCGACAATTTCATGCCGACCACGGGTGTTGAATCCCTCGCAGCTTTGCAAGTCGGTTTGATCTTCTTTCTGGGCGCGGCGGAACAATTTCGAACTGGTAAACTGCCAATATACAAGATGATCGCGGTCGCGATCTTCGGCAACATCGCAATCGCGGCGCCGATGCTGGGAGGCTACAACGGCATCAGCTTCATCGTTTTCAACGTTCTTGCGACGCTGATCTTGTTTGGTACGGCGTGGGAGCATTGGCGTTGCCGCCAGGAAGCTCCGGCGTTGATCGCGACGCTCTCGGGCCTCTATAGCATCACCGGCGTCTCGTTTTTCTTGTGTGCGGCGGTGCTCCTCCAGCACGGCAGCTGGACGCTTGATCAGGCGCCGCAGAATTGGGCCGAGATTCTCAACATGACCGTTTCGTTGACCGCCATAGCGGCCATCGGCGCGCTATCGCTCGGGCTGAGCCAAGTCCGGGTTGTACGCCGGCATAAGCGGGATGCGGAAACCGACGCCCTCACCGGACTGTTCAATCGCCGGGCGCTTTTCGAACGCGCCCGAGGATTGCAAGGCGCAGCAGCGGTCGTTGTTTTCGACATCGATCATTTCAAACAGGTCAACGACGTCCACGGACACCAGATGGGCGACGTCGTATTGCAGCGATTCGGCAAGATACTCGCGGCGTCCACACGTGAAGGCGACATGGCCGCCCGCCTAGGTGGCGAGGAATTTGCTATTCTTCTTCCCTACGCATCCTTGAAGGTCGCGGCGATTGTCGCTGAACGGGTCCGCCAGACCTTTTCCGAACAGAGCTTCAGCGCCCAATTTGAGAACTTCGGCTGCTCCGTGAGCGTGGGAGTCGCACACACAAAAAATCGCGCCAAACTCGCGCCGCTCATGCGTAAGGCAGACGCCGCACTTTATGCTGCGAAACGTTCGGGACGTAACCGCGTCGTCGTCTTTTCAAACGATCAAAATGCACGGCCCGACCTGGACGCTATTACCGAGATGAAGGCGGCCACGGATTTCATTCAGGGCAACATAACGACGCTGAGCGAGCCTCCGAGACAGCAGTCCAGGCGCAAGGGCCGCTTAATGTCACGAGCCTAGACTCCGAGACGGCGCTACCCTGCTTCTCGCATCAGCCCGTTATGACGTCGAACATCAACTTCAAATTGAGAATGACGATCACGGACGCGACGACCCATGCCAAAACGGCGAGCGGGCGCGAAATCGTAAAGTTTCCCATCTTGGTCTTGTCCGACACGAACTGGACCAACGGGATGACCGCGAACGGCAGTTGCAGGGATAGAATGACCTGGCTCAAGATCAGCAACTTCGCTGTTCCGGTTTCGCCGTAAAGCGCCGTGATGATGACGACCGGCACGACCGCAAGGCCGCGGGTCACCAGGCGCCGCGCCCAATGCGGAAGGCGCAGCTTCAAGAAGCCTTCCATGACGATTTGACCGGCAAGGGTTGCGGTCACCGTGGAATTGAGCCCCGATGCCAACAGAGCTATGGCAAACAATGAGGATGCGATCCCAACACCGAGCAGCGGCGAAAGCAGAGCATATGCCTGCTCTATTTCTACGACATCGGTCTTGCCGTTCGCATGAAAGACGGCTGCGGAAACGATAAGGATCGACGCATTGACGAAAAGCGCGAGCATCAGCGCGATCGTGCTATCCGCCGTCGCCCATCGGATCGCATGCCGCTTTCCTGCGTCCGTCTGTTCGATCGCCCGCGTCTGCACGATGGCGGAATGCAGATAGAGATTGTGGGGCATAACCGTCGCACCGAGAATGCCGATGGCGATGTAAAGCATCTCCGGATTGCTGAGGATCTCGCTCGACGGAATGAACCCTCCGGCGATGGCAGCGACGGGCGGAGCGGAAAGGGCAATTTCGATCGCGAAGCAAATACCGATCACAGCAAGAAGCACCATGATGGTCGCTTCCAGAACGCGGAATCCCTTGTTCATCAAGTAGAGAAGTAAAACTGCATCCAGCGCCGCAATCAGAGCACCGGCGATGAGCGGAATTCCGAACAGCAGCTTCAACGCGATCGCCGTGCCGATCACCTCGGCAAGATCGCATGCGATGATCGCCAATTCGCAGGCGACCCAAAGCGCGATGCGGACGGGTTTGGAGTATGAGTCGCGGCATGCCTGCGCAAGATCGCGGCCGCTCGCAATGCCGAGCCGCGCAGCCAAGGCTTGCAGCAAAATGGCCATCAGATTGGAGATCATGATGACGGACAGCAGCGTATAGCCGAACTTGGCGCCGCCTGCGATGTCGGTCGCCCAATTGCCTGGGTCCATGTAGCCGACGGACACCATATAGCCTGGGCCAATGAACGCTAGAAACTGTCGGAACCTTGATCCATGGCGGGTAACTGGAATCGACGCATAAACCTCGGGAAGGCTGCGATCCGTCTCGCCGACGCGCGTGAGGACACCGGCGGCTTTATTCAAATTTTCACGGAAAATGACCCCGCTTTCAGATGTCATGCCGCCATCGCGCCCATCATGGAACCCACCATGCGAGCGACGTTAGTCTTGTTGCGAATGATTTGCAATTGCAAAAATGCCATGAACAGTTTGCCGCAGGCATGCACTCGGCCAAGGTCCCAAGGTCCAAAATGAACGCGCGACGGCAAAAGCCCGAAATGATTGAGCTATCTGTTTAGCAACGAGTATGAAGCGTCAGGGGCGCGCAACACGAACAACAACGGCGGTTCTTCAGCGCATTTTAAATTTGAGGCGTACTGCATTTCACCGTTAGGCATCGAGCCCCATCAGCATCGTCCGTCCCTTGAACGCAGCATAGCGCATGAGCGTTTCGGGATTACGCTCGCCGAGCCTGGTCATGCATACGATTGCTCTGGCCATCGCCAACCGCGTCGCTTCATTCAGCACCGTACTTTGCGATAGTTGATCGATTGCGTCCTCGTACGCTTGCGTCATCATCTCTTGGGTTGGTGCATCAAAGGACATCCCGAACTCCCCCGGCTAAGACAATCCGTACGTATGCGGGCGTTTGTGGCAAATCGAAAGCAAATGGGCGTTGCGTCAAATGGCAGATGCTATTGCTTTATCGAACGTTAAACATCGTGCGAGAGCGAAACCATTCACCATGAGATCTGTATGGCTGCGATTCCCTCACGATGCTTTTGCAAGCGCGACAAGAACCGGCCGCAGCTCTTGCGGTGATGTGATCGGTGCATCGAACCACAGGCGGATAGAGTCATCGCCTTTGGTAAGATCAAGGCCTTCCGGATCGAGAGTCGCAAGTTTCCAACCGCCCTGTTTCGCGCCCACCTGAGCAGCGTATCGATCCACGGCGTCGGCATGGTCCGCATTCATGTGCTCGACGGCGCCGTGCTCGAAATCGGCCAATCCCTCGAGTCCCACAAGCGGCGTCGCCAAATCGCTACTTGCAAAGTTGTAGGCCTTTCCGAATCCGCCATTCAACGAAGCGCGCGACGTCGAGAAACGCCAGAACGCGAAATCCGGAAAATCCGCATAGAGAGCCGATTTGGGATGGCGGCGCAGATAGCGCTGCTTGATATGATCGCGCGCCCCATCGGAATCGATGATCTCAGCCGTTCCCAGTAACGTCATGCGAGGATGTGCCAAAGGATCACCTTTGCCCGGCTCCCCAACGAGGAGCGAACATCTCGGGTCTGCTACGAGATTTTGGAAGTGGCCCGAAAGCCTGGAAATCAGAAACACCGGCGCGCCATCCATCGCCGTCGCAAGACTGACACGCGAGACGAACGGCGTCCCATCCGCCGGATCGATCGTGCCAAGCGCACCGTATCGTGCCGTGCGCACGAGCGTCTTGCCGAGGCGGCGACTTTCATCATCGACAGCCTGAAGAATGTCTTTCTTTTTTTCCGTCATTTCTGTGGCCCTTTGCGCGATCCAAAAATTTCGATCTTGAATGAACGCGCCCTGGCATTCGCGCCGGACAGACACTTAGCGCGGGGACTCTGAATTGTCTACCAAACGAGTAAAGTTTAGGCGGCCCGGCGCAAGGATGTCATATCACCTCCGCAGTCTCTTCGGAGAACAACGCACCGGCCCGGCTATGACGGTCGAAATCATCGTTCGAAAGACGCCGGACTTCGTTCTGCGCGGTTTGCGCCAGCATCCTGGATATGCGTTCGCAAGACCGATCGAGCACACGCGCATCAAGCTCGCCCGAGCGGCGAGCATCGACGATGCGTCGCGCCAACGGCCGGGCACGCTCGGTATCCGCCCAATGCGCGCAGATCATCATCATGTCGTTGCCCGCTACCATGAACTGGAGAGCGGCGTCGGGATTATCGAATAGCCCGCTCACCGCACGCATGCTCACATCGTCGGAAACGATCACGCCATCGAAGCCGAGTTCGTCTCGCAGCAGGCCGTGGGTGATCCGGCGCGACAAGGTGGCGGGAAAATCGCTGTCGATGGCCTTGAACAGAATATGCGAGGTCATGATCATGCCCATGCCGGCCGCGACGGCCGCAGCAAAAGGCAGAAGCTCCCGACTCCGCAGTTCGTCGATCGTGGCGGTGATGATCGGAAGCGCATAATGTGAATCCACCTGCGTATCACCGTGACCCGGAAAATGTTTTCCGCACGCGCGGACGCCATGCGCTTCCAGTTCCTTGGAAAACGCCAACGCCTTGGCGATCACACCCTGCGGAGACTGGTCGAAGGAGCGTGCACCGATCACCGGATTCTGCGGATTGCTGTCAATATCCAATACCGGTGCGAAACTCAGGTTGATGCCAAGCGACGCAAGCTCGACGCCCATAGCCGCCCCGACTTCTCCGGCGGTTTCGCTCCAGGCACGCGCATAGCCATATCGGGTAATCGGTGGAGGCGTTCGGCAAACGCGCCCGCCTTCGTGATCGATGCCGATAAAGAGCCGATCGCGACCCGTTGCTTCGCGAACCGCGGCGATCAATTGCGCATGCTCGGAAAGCCACTCGTCATACGGCGCGTCATGCAGAAAATTGCTTTTGTAAAGAATGACGCCCGCCGGCCGAAGATCGTGAAGCAGTGCGCGATCCGCAGGGTGAAGCGTCGGTGTCGGCCGCAAGCCGACCATGAAGTGATCGCCCACACTGGCCAAATCGGCATTCGACATTACAGGCCTCTTCTTTCGGACTTTGCTCGCACGCACGCCCACTACGGATCGGGAAACGCAACAAGGCGCTTCATGCGATTATTCGACGAGCGACATGGATGCAATAACATTGCGATCAGTATGGCGGAGGTTTGCGCGAACGCTGCGACTTAGCGGCTTCCGTCCACCAGCCTAAATCATCCGCAAATCGCGGAAATAGACGTTCGAGCGCGGCTCCCGGCTCGCCGATCGGCAAACCATCGCCGTCGAGCGTGCTGTCGATCGGTCCGACTGTCAGAGTGCTCGATATGACGACCATCCCCATCTCGGAAAGCGTGCTTCGCCATGCGAGGCCCGACCTGACGCCACCGATACGCCCGGCGGAATAGCTCGCGATCGCTGCGGGACGCCAAAACCACTCCTCCAGGAAGTGGTCGGTCAGGTTTTTCAAACCGGGTTGAACGCCCCAATTGTACTCGCCGGTGACAAAGACAAAGGCATCGGCGGCTTTGATCTTTGTCGCCAGAGAGTCCATCGCCGACGGCGCTCGGCCTGGAGGATATTCTTTGTACATTCGGTCGAGCATCGGCAGACCCACGTCTTTCGCGTCGATCAGTTCCGCGTTGTCGCCTCGATCCTTCAGCTTCGACACCACGTAATTCGCGAGACGGATGCCTTTGCGGTCGATCCGATAGGAGCCGTAAAAAACCAGGATGTCGTTGGGCATGGATATTCCTCGTTCAGCGATCGTACGGTCGTGCTCGGCTTATCCATAACGCCAAAGGAACAAGTTTGGTCTCCCTTGTCCCGCGTATCGCCAGGTATTTTGCCAAAGCAAGTTGCGAATTATTCCTTTGAGCGCAAACGGCTTGACGAGCCGACCTCTCTTTATATTTACGCCCCAAGAGGCTGCACGCAGCAGCCGACGCTGCGCGATCAATGAGGTGCAAGAATGAGACTTTCAATTGCTCAAATCGGATTGGCCGGAGCGGCGCTGGCTTTGGCCTCCGGAGTGGCGATCTCTGCACCCGGCATCGATGAGCTTCCGGTTCGCAAGGCCGGGGAATGGCAACTGACGTCCATATCGCCGACAGCCGGAAAGCAAACGTTCAACACCTGCATCACGCCGAACGATAGCATAGTCACCGGCAACGACCAGAATTGCGATAAGCCGACGGTCAAACGAGTGGGCAAGGAAGTCTTCGTCAACGTCGTCTGCAAGGCGGGGAACAGCAAGGAAAAGATCAGCACGCTGTTCACCGGCGACTTTCAGGACTGGTATCGCGGCATTACGAAAATCACGTTCGATCCGCCGCAGGAAGGCGTGCCCCACATGGGCGTGATCGTCGATGGAAAATTCGTCAGCACGG
>DATLJG010000426.1:0-12184 GCA_035538995.1 Hyphomicrobium sp.
ATCCGCTATCAGGTGCCGGACGCGCATTGGGCGCCGATCTATGACGCTCGCCTTTCGACGGGCACGAAAACCGAGCCGCCGAAGTTGACGCTCGCGCGCCGCGCCGCCGTCACCCAACGCTCGGGCGAAGATTGGAATCACATTTCGTTGTCGCTTTCGACTGCGCGCCCCTCCGACGGCGCAGCGGTACCGGACCTCGATACGCAGTTCGTGACTTACGAACCTCCGCCGAAGCCCGTTGCGGCCGCCGCACCGCCGTCGCCGCCGGTCGCCAATCTCGCCCTGAGAAAGCGCGCGCTGAGCGACGCAGCGGAGGACAGTCTCGCTCTCGACGCGCCGGCGCCCGCACTCGAATCCATGGCGGCGCAAGAGAAGGTCGCGCGGCTCGACAGTGCGCCGTTCGAAGCGACCTTCGAAGTCCCGGGCCTGACCACGGTCAAGGGCAACGGCGACGTCAAGCGCGTCTTGCTCATGTCGGAAGACATCGAGCCGACGCTCTCGAGCCGCTCCGTGCCGAAACTCGACACCAACGCTTACCTCTATGCCAAGATCAAAATCGCAAAGGGGACTCCGTTGCTGCCCGGAACCGTTTACCTCTTTCGCGACGGCACGTTCGTCGGGACCGGCGACATGCCGTTGCTGCCGCCGGGCGAGGAGCACGACATCGGCTTTGGCATAGACGATCAGGTGAAGGTCAAGCACGTGGTTCTGGAAGAAAAGCGCGGCGAGAGCGGATTGATCTCGACATCGCACGTCGACAGCCGGAACTTCCGCGTCAATGTCAAGAATTTGCACGAACGGCCGATCGACATAACCGTCCTCGACCGGATTCCTGTGTCGCAGAACGAAGAGATCAAGGTCGAGTATACCGGCCCGGCGACGCCGACACGGCAAAACGTCGAGGATAAGCGCGGCATCGTTGCATTCGACGCCAAACTGGACTCCGACGAAGAAAAAATACTCGAATACGGATATCGCATCTCGTGGCCTGCGGCGAAATCGATCGTCTACGGGCCGTAAGGCGGATTTCCTCTTATCGAGCTTCAGAATAAACAAGCGGAACGACCCGCATGGCCCCGGCGGAGACCGGGGCCAAGTCATGAGAAGGTGTGAGAATGACGAACGTTGTCGTAATCGGCGCCCAGTGGGGCGACGAGGGCAAGGGCAAAATTGTCGATTGGCTTTCCGAGCGCGCCGATGTCGTCGTGCGCTTCCAGGGCGGCCATAACGCCGGCCACACGCTTGTCATTGGCGATAAGACGTTCAAGCTCTCGCTGCTGCCCTCAGGCGTCGTCAGACCGGATAAGATGTCGGTCATCGGCAACGGCGTCGTCGTCGATCCCTGGGCGCTTGTCGATGAGATCGAGAAGTTGAGGAAGCAGGGCGTCGCGATCACCCGCGACAATCTCAGGATCGCCGAGAACGCGACGTTGATCCTGCCGTTCCACCGCGAGCTCGATCAGCTTCGCGAGGAGGCCGCCGGCACCGAAAAGATCGGCACGACGGGTCGCGGCATCGGTCCCGCATACGAAGATAAAGTCGGCCGTCGCGCCATCCGCCTGCAGGACTTGGCGTCCCCGGCAACACTGGGTCCGAAGCTCGACCGCGTTCTCGCCCACCACAACGCGCTGCGCCGCGGCCTCGGCCAACCGGAAATCGCAAAGGAAAGCCTGATTGCCGATCTGACCGGCATCGCACCGCAAGTCCTGCCCTATATCGATGTTTCATGGGAGCTGCTTGACGCCGCCCGCCGCCAGGGAAAGCGCATTCTGTTCGAGGGCGCGCAGGGGGCGCTGCTCGACGTCGATCACGGAACGTATCCCTTCGTCACGTCGTCGAACACGATTGCTGCGCAAGCCGCGACGGGTTCGGGTATCGGTCCGCGTTATGCGGGATATGTGCTCGGCATCGCGAAGGCGTACACCACCCGCGTCGGCGCGGGACCATTTCCGACGGAGCTGATGGACGCGATCGGAGAAAAAATCGGCGAACGCGGCCGCGAGTTCGGCACCGTCACCGGGCGTAAGCGCCGCTGTGGCTGGTTCGACAGCGTGCTCGTGCGCCAGGTCGCGAAAGTGTCCGGCATCGACGGCATTGCATTGACGAAGCTCGACGTATTGGACGGCTTCGAAACGATCCGGATATGCGTCGGCTACACGCTGGACGGCGAGCGGATCAACCGCTTGCCCGCAAGTGCCAGCGCACAGGCGAATATCGTTCCGGTCTATGAGGACTTCGAAGGCTGGTCGCAATCGACGCAAGGCGCGCGGCGCTGGGCCGATCTTCCGGCGCAGGCTGTCAAATACGTTCGCCGCGTTGAGGAACTGATCGAGTGCCCGGTCACGCTGCTTTCGACGAGCCCCGAGCGTGACGACACGATCCTGATGAAAGACCCATTCGAATAACGGGTCATATGCGAATATAATTCTCTTGAATGTAATAAGCTGGTATCCGTACGCGGAAGTTAAGGTGGTAACGCGATTTAATCGACGAACACGCTATCGTTTCTGAACCTGTCGCGCGTGACAAACAGGGGAGCGGGCATGGACCCTGCGGCGCAGTACGAACGGTTGACGTCTCTCCGGAGCGATAGCGCGTTCGATGTTGCTGCGAGCGAAGCGGCGATTAGCGCGCAATTCGAAGCTCGGCCGGTCGTCCAGTTCGATACCGAACGGCAGCACACATTCTTTCTCCGAAAACACTTTGCGAAGAACGACGGACATCCGATCGTGTATCGGGTGTTCGCCGATGAAACAGCCGCCATGACGGGTGTTGATGCCATCGGTCATTGCCGGCTTCAGCGGCCTGCGAACGGCTTGGTCACCATCGCCGACGCCGAGGTCAGCGAGCCTTATAAGAAGCTCGGCATCGCGACCGCCGTCTACGATTGCATTGCAAGAGATATGGAAAAGGCCGGCGCCATTTTGTGGCCGGTCGGACCGGCCGAAATGACCGTGCCGGAATTCAAGGTGTGGTGGCGGCGTTCACCGGCGCTTGTTTTTTATTACCCGCATCGCGAGCGTCTTGGTTTCGAGCCGCGCCACGAATTTGAGATCCTCCTCCACGGAGAGCCCCGGTCGGCCGGAATTCACGGCAGCGGCACGCGGGTATTGGACCAATCAGGGCTTAGAAAAAAACTCGCGTCTTTGACGAAATGGGTGGGCGCGAAGGCGTCGCGCCGCCGCGAAGATTGAACGTATCCGAAAGTCTTGATCTCGCGGCTTGCCGGCGACTTGGTTGTCGCGAGCTAGAATAGCCAGCTTGCCAGCCGTGCGGCTCCGAATGCAGCAACAAAACACACCGGAAACGTGATCAGCCAGGCGAGCACGATACGCTGCAGAACGATCCATCGGATATCGGAAAATCGCCGGCTCGCTGCCGCGCCGACGATGGCGCTGGTAATCGTATGCGTCGTCGATAGCGGGACGCCGTAGGATGATGCGCCGAAGATTGTGAAGGCGGCGGTCGTCTGCGCCGCAAATCCCTGCCACGATTGTAGCCGCGTCATGCGCGATCCAAGAGTCTGGATGATGCGCCACCCGCCGGCCGATGTGCCAAGCGCCATCGTCAGCGCGCACAGCATGATAACCCAGAACGGAATTTCGAACGTCGTCAGCACGCCGCCGGTCAGCAGCGTCGTCGCGAACACGCCCATGAACTTTTGGCCGTCGTTGAGACCGTGATTGAAGGCGAGAAAGCAGGCGGCTCCGATCGATAGCCGATCGAACAGACGCTTGGTGCGGACAGGTTTCGCGGCGCCGGCGAAGGCGACGATGATGCGCCCGAGGATGTACGCAGCAATGCCGCCGAGGACAAGCGACAGCGCCATGCCGATAAAGACCTTCTCCCATCCAACCCACTGCAACGCACCGATCCCGCCCTTCGCGAAAGCCGCACCGGCAAGGCCGGCAAGCAGGGCATGCGATTTGCTGACCGGTAACCCGGCGCGGGCTGCGAACGTTCCCCAGGCGACGATGCTCAGCATCGCGGCGGTGATCGCGGGAATTGTGAGCGCCGAGGGATCGACGATGCCTTGGCCGACGGTCGCGGCAACCGCCGTTCCGGACATGGCGCCAAGCGTGTTCATGATGACCGCCATCAAAATGGCGGCGCGCGGTGACATCACGCCGGTGGCGACGACGGTGGCGATGACGTTGGGAGCGTCCGTCCAGCCGTTGACGAACTCAGCCATCAGAATGGTTGCAAGGGCGAAGACGAGCGCCAGAGTGAGAGCGCTCATCAGGCCTCCTTGCGGGCCAACGAAATGATGAGCTTGCCACAGCGCTTGGCGTCGTCCGTCATCTCTTCGAGCATCGCATAGAGTCTTTCCAGCGCGACGAATTCAAGCATGCTCGCGCCCGGACCCGAGAACTCGGCGACGAGCCCGCGTTCGGCGCGCGCGATGATTTGATCAGCGTCCGATTCCGCTTCATTGACGATCCGCGCCAGATCTCGCGCTTTCGATAGCGACAGCTTCCGGTCGCCCAGCATCTCGATCAAATTCCGCAGCGCTTGAATCGAGCGCTCGCCCGCAATGATGAGTTCGCGCGCTTCCGGCCGCAGGTTGGAAAGGTACTGCTTGTAAATGTCGATATGTGCCGCGGCGCCCCGCATGCCGTCGATGACGTCGTCGATTTCATCGGTGAGGCGCATCGCATCCGGCAAATCGAAGCGCATGATGAAGGCGTTGTCCAACAGCTCATGGATCTGATCGACGAGTTTGTCGGCACGTCGCTCGAAGTCGATGATACCGCGCAGATCCTGACCGTCGGTCGCGCGAAAATGGGCGGCGCACTCGACACCGACGTTCGCGAGGCTGAGAAGCAGATCGGCAAATTCGTCGTTTTGGGAGGGCCCGAAAAGGCGTGCGACGGCACCTGGTGATTTTTTCAAGTGGTGACCCTTCTGCTACCCGATCCTGGCCATCGGCGCGCGCAAGATATGACATTCAAAGAACGGTATGAACCAGCAGATCGCGCGCCGTACAACTCACCCACATATCATTGACGAACAAGAGCCTCTTCGCACGTGCACAGGTCCGAAATGCCGAATTGCGCGGAACGCGAAAAAATGCAAGCGGATCATGAATCGGCGAGCGCCGATAAAAGGGCCCGCAATTTCGGCTCGCGAACTTTCCGGCTCGCCGTTTCGACGTCGAACCACGTGCGTTGGCGCTCAGTTTTTTCGCGCCATTGCTTTTTTTCCTTTTTCACCCAAAGCACGTAAACCGCCACCTCGATCAGGCGGATACTTTCCTTTTCGATTTTCCGGTAGCGATAGGTGCCGTAAATACGTTTTGATATTTTTCCGGTGACGCCCGCTTCCTGTTTTGCTTCGCGCGCGGCCGCGGCACTGTCGCTCATGCGCTTCGAGGGCCAGCCCTTGGGTATGACCCACCGCCCCGTGTCTCGCGACGAGACGAGAAGGACTTCGAGGGTCTTATCCCGTTTTTTGCGCAGCGGAAGCGCGGCAACCTGCTTAGAAGACGGCATGGCGGGATGATGCGTGCATGGAGTTACAAAAGAAAGACTTGAACGACGGACTTTCTGTGCAAACGCAGATCGCCGCAGAGACGGCGGCAATTGATGTTTTGAATGCAACAGGAGTCTTCAATTCGTGGCCCGTGCTTTGATGTACTGACGCCGATTGTCTAAGAGCTATAAATGAGGGACGGGAAGCCAGGGGCATAGAATGCGCGACCGGAGAAATCTAGTCTATTTGACGCTCGGCGCGATGGCGGCTGCGTGCACCGCGGCGTCTCCGGCCTCGGCGGCGGACAGTGAAGCCTGCCCCGCAGGCGCTCTCGGCGTTTCTCGAACGATTGAAGTCGACACGACCGGAGGGCCGTGGTTCGGAAAGCCGCATGGAGATCCGAATTTTCTTCGCCCCAATGAGGTCGTGCTGACCTTCGACGATGGCCCGTCTCCAACCAATACGCGCAAGGTTCTGGAAGCGCTGGCAAAGGAATGCACCAAGGCGACGTTCTTCGTCGTCGGCGAAATGGCGGTGTTGCATCCTGAGGTCATCAAGGAGGAGGTCGAACAAGGCCACACGATCGGAACGCATACGTGGACGCATCCCAACCTGGCGCGGCGCTCCCTCGAAGACGTCAAGCGTGAGGTGGAAGCGACATTCGATGTCGCCCAGAAGGCCAGTCCCAAACCGATCGCGCCGTTCTTCCGCTATCCCTACTTGAGCAGCAGCGAGACAACGGTGGATTATTTCAAGAGCCGGAACATCGGACAATTCGCCGTCGACATCGATTCCCAGGATTGGCGGGTGAGAAGTAGCAAACCCGTCATCGCGCGCGTCATGGCCGGTCTCAAGGCGCGCGGGCGCGGCATCATCCTGATGCACGACATCCATAAATGGACAGCCGACGCCGTTCCGCAGTTGCTCGCCAAGCTAAAGGCCGGCGGCTACAAGGTTGTGCATTTGAAGGCCAAGGAACCGATCGATCTCGTCGCCGACGTTGCCCCGCCCGACAAGCCGGTGCGTCACAAATTGAAGCGCAAGCGATCCAAGACCGCTGGTTGGAAACTCAGACGCAAAAAAATGGCGCTTCATCCCTAGTCGTCGGAATGATCCAGGCGGTTCGAGCGATAGCACCTTTGGCCTTACGGAGCGGGGTTGGCCGGCGTTACGGGCGGCACCGGGCTCGCGGCGGGAGCGGTGATCGTTGTGTTGTCCGCGTTCGTTTGTCCGGCGAAAGGCTTCACCTGGAAATACCACGTCGCCAATCCGAACGCGATTAACAGCGCCACGATCAGCAGGTTCAAGGCATTGTCGGTGGAGCGGAACGTTTCGTCGAAATTTCTGGGCCGCCTCCAGCGCGTATCATGAAAGATGGCCATCGTTGTGTCTCCTAACGGGGGCGTTAGAAGGAAAACGGCGCACACTGAGGTCGGGTTCCAATAAGGTCGGCTGCGCAGCCGCCGGCATCGTGGAAGCGCAAGGAAAGCGGCCGTCTCAGCCGTTGCCAAGAATAAGCAGTGCCGGGTTCGTCTGCGTGACATCGGAATTGGCGACATCATAGAGCGCCGAGAACCGCGCGATGAACTTCTTGAGCTTATCCGGGTCCTGAAGATCGCTGATATCGAGTTTTTGCGTGATCATCTTCGCCTGGACGTCGATGTCGGCGTTCGACATGGAGCTCGGCAGGCCGAGGGCCGTCTGCGCAACCTGAAGCAACGCCTTGTCGGCCAGGATGGAAAAGGCGGACGTGATGGTGGGCGCCTTGCGCTGGAAATAGAGCGCCAGACGAGCGCCTTCGCTCTGATCGCCAGCCTCCTCCTCAAGCGTCTGCCGCGCGTAGAGATCGGCCGTCGTGACGATCTGCGTCCGCGATTGAACGAGTTGTGGCGGCGTCGAAAGCACGTTCCCGTCAGTATCGAAATTGAAGGCAATGGCCATGTTTCGATAGGCGGCGTTCTCGGGCTTGTTGACGAAGCTCTTCGGATCCGTCGGATCGCTCGTCAGCAGCTTACGCAAGTCATCGTTGGAGAGGTTCTTGTCATCAACTCCATAGGCCTTCAGCGCGAAATCTACGAGGCGCGTGTCCTTGAGGAAGTCATCGACGGTCTTGATGGTGCCGATCGTCAGCCCGTAATAGGCGTCGTCTTCGATGGTCTGAGCGTCTTTTGCCGAGGGGTCGTCGCTCTCCTGATTGTAGAGCTGAATGGTCGAAGCCAGACTGGCGTTGGCCTGCGCGGAACTCGTGGTCTTGGCGTTGCCGTCGGAATCGAAATTGAATGCCGCCGCCATCTTCGCGTACGTCGCGTTGTGCGAGATATTCGCGAAGCTGCTCGGGCTGCTGGGATCGCTTTCCAGAACTTTTTCGATCGTCAGTTTCGAAGTCCGGCTGGGATCGAGACCAAAGGCGCTCAGAACAAAGTCGTAAAGCGCGCTACTTTTGATCAGATCTTTGACGCTGCCGACGTTGGCGATGGTGGTTTTGTAAAAGTTGATCTGGGTATTCTGGAATGCTTCGCTCGATGCCGTGACGTTCGTGGCAAAGCCGCTGGTCACGTCGTCGATCTGGTCGGCCGATTGAGCGGTGGCGCCATTGATCGAGCCGTCGGTATTGAAATTGAAGGCGGCGGCAAGTTTGCGATAGGCGTCGTTGCTTTGCTGGTTGGCGAAGCTGTCGGGGTCCGAGAGATCGCTCGTCAGGACATTGCGCAACAGCTCCGTCGATTGCTCGCTCGGATCCAGCCCGAACGATGTTTCGAGATAACTGACGAGCTTGGGGTTCGCCAGAAGATCATCGACGGATGAGACGCTACCGATCGCATCTTCATAATACTGCGATTTGAACGCCGTGCCTTGCGCGCTTAATCCGGCGCCGAACGCATCATAGTATTGATAGACCGTGTTCGAGATGTTGTCGCTCGCTTGCGCCGCGCCGCCGATGACCGAGCCGTCGGTGGCGAATGAGAACGCGGCAGCCATCCTCTTGTAGGCGGCATTCGGCAGCTGGTTCGCGCGGCTCGACGGATCGGAAAGATCGCTCGTCAGGACATCCCGGATCGTTGCGTCCGACGTGATATTGGGATCGAGCCCGTAAGCTGTCAGCGCGTAATTCAGCAGGCGCTTGTTGGCGATAAGATCATCGACCGACTGCACGTTGACGATGTTGGCTTGGTAATAGGCGGCATCGTCGGCGGCGCTCGTGCCGAAGTTCACTTGCTGCTGCGTGTAAAGATCGATGAGGCCGCTTTGATCGTCGGAATCCTGCGCGGTCACCGGCTGATCGGCAACGGAGCCGTCGGCCGAAAATTGAAAGGCTTTGGCGAAAGCCAGAAAGCGCGAGTCCGTCAGCTTGCCGACAAAGCTCTTCGACGTGCTGTCCGATGTGCTGAGGTCGCTCGTCAGAACCTTCTTCATGAAGGCTTTGGCGTAAGTCATGTCCTCCAGTCCATAAGCCTTCATGGCAAAGGAAAAGAGGCGGCTGTCGTTCATGAAGTCATCGACGGATTTCACCTTGCCGATGTTGTCTTCGTAATACTGCGTATCCCTCTTGACGTTGGACGAGGCGGCGATGCGCTGCAGCGACTTCGTCAAGTCGGACGCATAGCTGGTGTACAGCAGAAACGTCGAGGTCATTCGCGGCCCTTCGCATCGGCGCCGCAAAAAGGCGCGTCCGCCGTCTCAATGATGGTTGCATCCTCTGGCGGAAGCGTTGACCGGGAATCTTCGCCCGTGCCGCCGTCAGACGGGAACAGATACGCGAACCCTAGCGCCGGCGACTTGCCTGGACCTGCCGCCTCAGCCGGCCCCGATCGACAATGGGAGCAAGCACGGCAACGGGTGCGTGGTGGTGTGTATGCAAGACGATGCGCCCCGGGATCATTTGGGATGGTCCGGCGAAATGCTTACCGAAGTGTTAACCAGACGCTGCGGACAACTGGGCAACGGAGCGCGTTCGTCAGGAGCGGGGGTCGTTCGAGGGAATGGCGACAACGAGCCCACGGTAGCCGCTGAGGGCATTTTCCCGTAGCTCGCAGGCGAGGACGCGGGCCGGATTGACGGGCCCGGGGAAGGCGATCTGCCCTGCGGGCGCCGGCTTGAAACCGAACCGCCCGTAATAGGGATCGTCCCCGACCAGCACGACGAGCGCCGTGCCGCCTTGCCGGGCTGCCGCCAGCGCTTCCTGCATGAGCTTGGTGCCGAGCCCCAGGCCGCGATGCTCGGGATCGACAGCCACCGGTCCAAGCAGCGCCGCCCCATCGCGGCCGCCGATCGTGATTTCGGTCACCCTGAGCGAAGCAATGAGCGCGTTTCCAAGGTGCGCCACGAGGCAATAGCGCGAAAGGTGCCCTTTGCCCTCGCGTACCCGGTACGCTGAACGCGCGAAACGTCCCGGCCCAAAGACGCGGGCATGGAGCCGCGAAATTTCGGGAAGATCTTCGGGCAGCGCTTTGCGAATGACGAGCTGTGGCGACATGTGAATTTCCGGGGGGTCCGAGTGGCGGCTTCTAGCACACTTCAAACGGCGCGCGACCCTCTGTTGCCTGACAGATGCGCGCAGCATCCCCGGCGTCGAGCGTGGCCGGCAGGGCGTCGGCCGGGAAGAACGCCAGAGACGGTTCCTCCCTCGATGCCGTCCGCGTCCAATCGCGGACCACGAACAGCCCGGTCTGGCGGCTCGGCCCCGCCGCCGCGTCTCCGGCATACATCCAGAACAGCGCCGGGCGGGTGCCGACGGCAATTCCGCAGTCATCTGCCAATAGCCGACGCAATGCGTCTTCCAAACCCTCGCCTGTGCGAACCGGCGAGCACGGCAAGCGCCAGCCGTCGCCGCGTTCCATTTTGACCAGCCCGACCTTATTTTTCTCGTCGATCACACACGCCTGGGCGAGCAGCTCCGTGCCCCGGCTCAGCCGCCAGTAGCTTTGCAGTCCGCGCACGACTATCCTGCTCAAAAACGCCAATTTTTCCCCCCATCCACGGGATCGTCCGCCGCGCACGGCGTTGCTAGCACACTGTGCCGGTTTGCGCGCGCCGGCTATCGGGCTTGCCTTTGCGAATGACTGAAATCTTCACCCTCGCGCACTTCTCCGACGTGCATCGGCCCCCGATTACAGGGTTCACTTGGCGCTATTGGAACGCCAAGCGGCTGCTCGGCTATGTCAATTGGCAACGCAAGCGGCGTCACATTCACATGGCGGACGTGGCCGACCGGCTGATTGACGACGCCCGCGCTTTACGGCCCGACCACATCGCGATTACCGGCGACCTCGTGAATCTCGGTCTGCCCGGCGAACACGAAGCCGCGCTCATTTGGCTGCGCAGCGTCGGTCCGCCGGAAAGTGTGACGGTCGTACCCGGCAATCATGACATCTATTCGAATATCGGCAGCGACCGAGGCGTGGCGCGCTGGGCCAGCTATATGAATGCTGAGGAAGAAACGCTGGCGTTTCCTTTCGTGCGCCGCGTTGGTCCCCTGGCGCTGATCGGATTGAATTCCGCCGTCGAGACGCCGCCCTTCACGGCGACCGGTCTTCTCGGCGCGCGCCAGCTCGAAATTGCCGGCGAACAACTCGCCAAGCTCGGAGAGGAAGGCGCGATCCGGGTCGTCCTCATCCATCACCCGCCGCTTGCGAGCATGACCACGCCGCGCCGCGCCCTGAGGGACGCCGCCCACTTCGCGCATCTGCTTGAGCGTGAGGGCGCCGAACTCGTCATTTACGGGCATAATCATTCGCCCGCCGTCGATTGGCTGCCCTCGCGTGACAAGCCGGTTCCGCTCATCGCAAGCGCATCGGCATCGGTGGGCGCCGCGCACAGAGCCGAGCCGCTGGCGCAATACAATCTCTTCACGTTCTTCAAGACGCCATCGGCGCTTCGCATTCGGCATGTCGTGCGAGGATTGAAAACGCCCGATGGTCCTGTCGTGCAACTCAGCGAAGACGTCATCGAAACGCGGGAGTGATTGAAGCGCGATTTGCGTCACGCAAAAGCATGACATGTGTCGCGCCATTCACAGCGGCCAATCGCCACGCGATGCGTCGTCTGATCGCGCAGCACCGTCACATTCGCCGCGCGGTTTCGAGGCATAACGTTGCAATGACGAGGCAGCTTGCTCATGCGCCGAGCAGACCTGCACGAGAAACGGTCCGCATCTGCGGTCTTTGATGCAAAGATGTCTCGAACACGCCCGCAATGCAGTCATTTGCATTCGCACCGAATTGGTCAAAGGCGTGTGACACTGCGGTCGTGATGCCGCAAATCCGATGACACGAGCCTGCCGCCGGAGTTAATGATAAGCCGAACTTGCGCTGGCGAGAGTCTTTTGTGCAGCGCGCGGGGAGCAATGCCATTTGCCGAAAATCACTGACATAAATCTCGCGCTCCAGGGCGGAGGGGCTCATGGCGCCTTCACTTGGGGTGTATTGGATCGCCTTCTCGAAGATGAGACGTTGCGGTTCGGATGGATCAGCGCCACGAGCGCCGGTGCCGTCAACGCCGTCGCGCTCGCAGCCGGTCTGGCGGAAGGCTCGCGGGAAAAAGCCCGCGAGAAGATGTTCAAGCTCTGGCAGGGGATCTACCAGGCGGGCGTTCCGGACCTGACACGTCTCAATCCGTTTTTGAATGGCATGGTGCGGCCGTCGCAATTGACGACGCATCTTGCGACGATGCTGTCGCCTTATGAATTCAATCCGCTCGGTTTCGATCCTCTGCG
>DATLJG010000427.1:0-4556 GCA_035538995.1 Hyphomicrobium sp.
CACATCGACGTGTCGCACATCGCGGCGACGGTGCCCGGGCAGACGGTGACGGTCGAGGCGGAGTGTACAAAGGTCGAGGGCCGGCGCGTGTTTTTTCACGTCAAAGCTCATGACGGTATTGACCTGATCGGCGAGGGCGAGCATCAGCGCGTGATTGTCGATTGGGACAAGTTCGAGCAGCGCGTCAATGATAAGGCAAAGCGCGCGCGTGTCGCTCCGATCACGCGGGGAACAGGTTGATTATGGCCGAAACGGAAATTCGCAACTTCAACATCAATTTCGGGCCTCAGCATCCCGCCGCGCATGGCGTGTTGCGCCTTGTTCTCGAACTTGACGGCGAGGTCGTCGAGCGTGTCGATCCGCACATCGGACTTCTGCATCGCGGCACCGAAAAGCTGATCGAGCACAAGACGTACATGCAGGCGATCGGGTATTTCGATCGTCTCGACTACGTCGCGCCGATGAACCAGGAGCATGCGTTCTGCCTGGCGGGCGAGAAGTTGCTCGGCATGACGGTGCCGCGCCGCGCGCAGCTCATCCGCGTGCTCTACTCGGAGATCGGGCGGCTGCTGTCGCATCTTCTCAACGTCACGACGCAGGCGATGGACGTCGGCGCGCTGACGCCGCCGCTCTGGGGATTCGAAGAGCGCGAAAAGCTGATGGTGTTCTACGAACGCGCCTCCGGCTCGCGCATGCACGCCAAGTATTTCCGCATCGGCGGCGTTCACCAGGATCTGCCCGAACAGCTGATCGACGATATCTACGCTTTCTGCGATCCGTTCCTGAAGGTCGTCGACGACATCGATGAGCTTTTGACCGAGAACCGGATTTTCAAGCAGCGCAACGTCGATATCGGCGTCGTTTCACTTGAGGAAGCGTTTGCGTGGGGATTTTCCGGCGTGATGGTTCGCGGTTCCGGGGCGGTTTGGGATCTCCGCAAATCGCAGCCTTACGAATGCTACGCCGATCTCGATTTCGATATTCCGATCGGCAAGAACGGTGACTGCTACGATCGCTATCTGATCCGCATGCAGGAAATGCGTGAATCGACCAAGATCATGAAGCAGTGTTGTGAGCTGTTGAAATCGGCCAGCGGGCAAGGACCGCATGTCGCCGACAACAAGAAAGTCGTGCCGCCGAAGCGTGGTGAGATGAAGCGTTCGATGGAAGCGCTGATCCATCACTTCAAACTCTATACCGAGGGCTTCCACGTTCCGGAGGGTGAGGTCTACGCGGCCGTCGAGGCGCCCAAGGGCGAATTCGGTGTGTTTCTGGTGGCCGACGGCTCGAACAAGCCGTATCGCTGCAAAATCCGGGCGCCGGGCTTCCCGCATCTGGCGGCGATGGATTTCATCAACCGGGGCCACATGCTGGCGGACGTGTCGGCGATCCTCGGATCGCTGGATATCGTCTTCGGTGAAATCGACCGCTGAGCACAGACGGCGCCGGGGTACGTTCGGACAACTGCGATGACGGAAGAAGCAGCCGGCGGCGGACACGGCCGCTCGCCTTGTTCGTCAAGATTTCCTGCTCCCTGCCGACCGGACTAGCCACCGCCACAAAGCGCTGGCAAAAAGGCGTCTGCGTCCAACACAGGCTGCCAGCAACAGGTGTCGCGTATGGTCTATGGAGCCACTCCCGTTCTCGACAATCTCTTTCTGCTGGCCGTCGCGGCATTTGGATGGGGATTGAGTCTCGCGACATACCGTCTCTTCGCCCGTTCGAGGGGTTGGCCGATGGGGGCGCTGCAGGCCGACGCGCCGTTCATCCCGGTTCTGATCGGACTTGCCGGATTGTTCGCGGCGCTGATCTTCGCCACCGCCAGGGGTGCCGACGATGGCGGCTGGGTCATCATCGTCGCCGGTCTGGTGCTTGCGGGTGTGTGGACGGGTTTCCTGCGCGTCGCCTCACAGATTTCCCTTGTATTGGCGCCGATCGCGACCTTCCTGCTGGTGATTGGATGGCTCGGCTTCGCGCATGGCCAGTGGGTCAGCGAGAGCCCTGCCGAAACGGTGCAGCGGCGCGCGTCGACAATCGTGCCTTCGCATCCAGCAACCCCTCAGCCCTGACCACGGATTGAGCAGCGCGCCCAACGGGCTCGCGCCATTCGTCGCACCGAGTTTTGCACTTGTCGCGAATGCTTCATCCTTTGGAAGCATCCGCAAATTCTTGCCTAGTCGTCACGTTGCGCGTACTGGACCGTGCTGACGCTGGAAGGGTAATGTCGATTTGAGAGTCGGCATGGGCGGAGCGGACCGGAATTCGTCCGCTTGACGTGGTCTCGCTACACATTCAGCGCCATGCGACTGAGGTTCAGGAGCCGTTGATGGCCGTTCGACGAGTGCATCCCGATCAACCCGCCGATTTTACGTTTTCGGCGGACAACCTCGCCTGGGCTCGCGAGACGATCGCGAAGTATCCGCCGGGCAAGCAGGCATCGGCCGTGTTACCGCTGCTCTGGCGCGCGCAGGAACAGGCTGGCGGCTGGCTTCCGGAGCCCGCGATCCGCACCGTCTGCGATCTTCTCGACATGGCCTACATCCGGGGCATGGAAATCGCGACGTTCTACACCATGTTTCAGTTGTCGCCCGTCGGGACGAAGGCACATATCCAGGTGTGCGGCACGACGCCCTGCATGCTGCGCGGTTCGCGCGAGTTGGTGGGTGTGTGCCAGCGTCGCATCAACGAGCATCCGCTGACGCCGAACGCCGACGGCACGCTGTCGTGGGAAGAGGTCGAGTGCATCGGCGTCTGCGCCAACGCACCCGTCGTTCAGGTCGGCAAGGATACGTTCGAGGACCTGACGCCGGAGCAGCTTGAAAAGATCCTCGATGGGTTTGAAGCCGGCAAGCAACCGAAGTGGGGATCGCAGACCGGGCGCAAAGCCTCGTGCCCGGCGAACGGGCCGACGTCTTTGACCGATGAGAAGCTTTACGACGGCTCGACAATCGGAGCCTGGAAGAAGCGCTTCGAAGATTTGGATGGAGCGAAGGACAAAGCTCAGGAGGAGCCACCCGCTTCGGCGTTGGCATCACCGGCGCACAAGGCCGCCGTCGCCGAAGGCTCGTCTCCGTCATCGCCGGAGGGTGGCGCAAAGGGCGCAAATCCGCCGGTGCATCCCGCGGCGCTTGCGGCCATGGCCAACGCCGGGCTCGTCAAGGAGCTTGAGGTGCGCGGCGGCGGCAAGGCTCTTTCGGCGGGTGAACTCGACCGAATCAAAGCCGATATGCAGCGTGACCGGGCGATCGCTGCAGCGGCGGGCGGCGCAAGCAAGCCGGAACTCATGACCGAGCCGCGCCGCGGGAAGGGCGACGATCTTTCGCTGATCTGGGGCGTGGCCGACAAGATGGTCGAGAGGCTCAATGCCATCGGCATCTGGCACTTCGACCAGATCGCAAAGTGGACGCCCGGGAACGTGACATGGTTCGAAAGCCAGCTCGACGGATTCAAGGGTCGCGTCATGCGTGACAAATGGATCGAGCAGGCGCAAAAGCTCGCCTCGGGATGGCGTCCCGAGAACAAGGCCGGTGAAAGGCCGAAGGATTAGCTCGCATGCTTCAGGATCGCGATCGTATCTTTCGCAACATCTACGGATTCCATTCGCCGAACCTCAAAGCGGCGATCAGCCGTGGTGCGTGGGACGGAACGAAGTTCTTCATCGATCAGGGTCATGACTACGTCATCGATGAGGTGAAGAAGTCAGGACTTCGCGGGCGCGGCGGCGCGGGATTTCCGACCGGCCTCAAATGGTCGTTCATGCCGAAGGCCGATGCGCGTCCGAGCTATCTCGTCATCAACGCCGACGAGTCGGAGCCGGGCTCGTGCAAGGATCGTGAAATTCTGCGGCACGATCCGCATCTGCTTGTCGAAG
This sequence comes from Hyphomicrobium sp., assembly GCA_035538995.1. GTDB lineage: Bacteria > Pseudomonadota > Alphaproteobacteria > Rhizobiales > Hyphomicrobiaceae > Hyphomicrobium_B. The sequence continues at coordinate 3,872 of DATLJG010000427.1, forward strand.
GTGCGCTGCTGGCGTCCTTCGCGATGCGGGCGCATACGAGCTACATCTATGTGCGCGGCGAATACATTCGCGAGCGCGAGGCTTTGCAGCGGGCGATCGACGAAGCCTACGAAGCCAAGCTGATCGGCAAGAACAACATTCACGGCTGGGACTTCGATCTTTACGTCCATCACGGCGCCGGCGCTTACATCTGCGGTGAAGAGACGGCGATGCTGGAAAGCATCGAAGGCAAGAAGGGGCAGCCGCGCCTGAAGCCGCCGTTTCCGGCGAACGTTGGGCTCTATGGTGCGCCGACGACGATCAACAACGTCGAAAGCATCGCGGTTGTCGGTGACATTCTGCGGCGCGGATCGAGCTGGTTCGCGGCGCTCGGTCTACCGAACAACACCGGCACCAAGCTCTTCCAGATCTCCGGTCACGTCGAACGGCCATGCGTCGTCGAAGAAGAAATGGGCATTCCGCTCAAGGAACTCATCGACAAGCACTGCGGCGGCATTCGCGGCGGCTGGGATAATCTGCTGGCCGTCATTCCGGGCGGCTCGTCCGTTCGTTGCATTACGGCGGAACAAGCCGAAGCCGTGACGATGGATTTCGATGCGCTGGGCAAGCTCGGTTCGGGGCTCGGCACGGCGGCGGTGATCGTCATGGACAAGTCGACGGACATCATCGGTGCGATCCGGCGGCT
>DATLJG010000428.1:0-5190 GCA_035538995.1 Hyphomicrobium sp.
CGCTGGCGATTAGAAAAAGAGAGAACAGCCAATGGCGTCGCTCAAGGGCAAGACCCTGTTTGTCACGGGCGCCAGTCGCGGGATTGGATTGGCGATCGCCAAGCGGGCGGCGCGTGACGGCGCGAATATCGCCATCGCTGCGAAGACGTCCGATCCCAATCCGAAGCTGGAAGGCACCATTCATTCGGCCGCCAAGGACATCGAGGACGCTGGCGGCAAAGCGCTTGCGATCACTTGCGATATTCGTCGCGAGGATGATGTGGAGCGCGCAGTTGCCGAGACTGTTGCAGCGTTCGGCGGCATCGATATCTGCGTGAACAACGCCAGTGCCATTTCCCTGACGCCGATCGAAAAGACCGAAATCAAGCGTTTCGATTTGATGTTCGGGGTCAACGCGCGCGGAACGTTTCTCGTATCGAAGACGTGCTTGCCGCATCTGAAAAAATCGGAAAATCCTCACATCCTGACCTTGTCGCCGCCGCTCGACATGAAGCCGGAATGGTTCTCCGGCCACGTCGCGTATTCGATCGCGAAATACGGCATGAGCTTATGCGTCCTTGGTCTTGCCGATGAATTGAAAAGCGACGGTATTGCCGTCAACGCGCTATGGCCGCGCACGACGATCGCAACAGCCGCGGTACGGAACATTCTCGGAGGCGACCGGCTGATGCGTATGAGCCGTTCGCCGGACATCGTCGCGGATGCGGCCCATCTCATTTTTCAGCAACCGGCGAAATCGTTCACCGGGAACTTTTTGATCGACGACAGTTATCTATATTCGGCAGGCGGTGTCACCAATTTCGAGGACTATCGCATCGATCCGTCGATGCCGCTGGCTCCCGACTTTTTCGTTCCTGCGGCCAACAAGCCGCCGCCCGGAGTTCAGATCGCCCGACTGTCGGAGTTGTCGTGAAGGGGAGCGGACATTTCGAAAATCGGATGCTTTGGGGCGCGGCATGACAACTGTGCTCATGACACATCCGGCATTCATCAAGCACGATACGGGGCAAGGGCATCCCGAACGCGCCGATCGGATGCGCGCCATCGACAAGGCATTGCAGGGCGAACACTTTACGACGCTCGTACGGCGGGAGGCGCCACTGCGCGATGACGACACGACGTATATCGCGCTTGCCCATCGGGACACCTACATTCGTGAGATTGGCAAATTCAGCAAACAGGTCACGAGCGGGCACCGTCATATTGATGGCGATACGGTGATCTCGCCCGGGTCATGGGAGGCGGCGCGGCGCGCTGTTGCCGCCGGACTCGATGCAGTCGATCTCGTAACGCGCGGTGACGCTGCGAATGCTTTTTGTCAGGTGCGCCCGCCGGGGCATCATGCCGAGAGTTTCCGCGCGATGGGCTTTTGCCTGTTTAACAATGTGGCCGTCGCGGCGCACTACGCGCGCAAGAGGCACGGCATGGAGCGGGTCGCCATCGTCGATTTCGATGTTCATCATGGCAACGGGACGCAGGAAATCTTCTGGTCCGACAAAAATCTATTCTATGGATCGACGCATCAGATGCCGCTGTTTCCTGGTACAGGCGCGTTGCAGGAAACAGGGGTTGGGAATATCTTCAACGCTCCGCTAAGGGCTGGCGATGGGCGCGATCAATTCGAACAGGCGTTTCGCGATAGAATTCTTCGGCCGCTGCATGATTTTGCTCCGGACCTCATTGTGATTTCCGCGGGTTTCGATGCGCACCATCGCGATCCCCTCGGTGGGCTGACGCTGGTGGAGGATGACTTCCGCTGGGCGACCGAATCTTTGACAGAAGTTGCGCGACGGCATGCAAATGGGCGGATCGTATCGATGTTGGAAGGCGGCTATGATCTGACGGGCCTCGGACAATCGGTGGCGGCGCATGTCACGGCATTGATGCAGGCTGGCGCCTGAGCGGCGAGGGCCATTCCGGAACAATTTTCAAGGCAGGATTTATGAGCGAACGAAAAGCACCGGCACAGAGTTTTGACGACATCAAAGAGATGACGTTCGAGCGGGCTTTGAAGGAACTCGAGGCCATCGTGGGACGGCTTGAGCGCGGCGACGTTGATCTCGAGGAAAGCATCGCCATCTACGAGCGCGGCGAAGCACTTCGCGATCATTGCGACCGGCTGCTCAAGGCGGCCGAGTCGAAGGTGGAGAAGTTGACGCTTGGGTCAGATGGCGCACCAAAAGGGACAACGCCTCTGGACAAGGACAACGGCGCGCCTTTCTGACGACTGCGGGGCTGGAATTGGGTCGACTTTTATGCGTTGACTTCACTGCGGCAAGCCATCGCACTATGGATTGCTTCTAAATTGCCTATTCGGAACGCTAGCCGGAGACGCTAAGAAACTATGTGAGGCGTCAATCGCGGTTGATTGCGTCCTGCCGGCCAGATCAGGGTTCCAACTCGTGAGCAAGACACCGCTACTCGATCGCGTTCGTACGCCACACGATCTTCGCCAATTGCCGGAGAGCGATCTTCCGCAGCTTGCCGACGAACTGCGGGCGGAAACGATCGACGCGGTTTCCGTGACGGGTGGGCATCTGGGTGCCGGCCTCGGCGTCATCGAGCTGACGGTTGCCTTGCATTGGGTCTTCAACACGCCCGAGGACCGGTTGATCTGGGACGTCGGCCATCAGGCCTATCCTCATAAAATTCTGACCGGGCGGCGCGATCGCATCCGCACGCTGCGGCAGCCGGATGGCTTGTCCGGTTTCGCCAAACGCGATGAAAGCCCGTACGATCCGTTCGGCGCCGGGCATTCCTCGACCTCTATTTCGGCGGCACTCGGCATGGCGGTGGCGCGCGACCTGAAGAAAGGCACGAACAACGTCGTTGCCGTCATCGGCGACGGAGCGATGAGCGCCGGCATGGCGTATGAAGCCTTGAACAACGCCGGTGCCCGGGACGAGCGTCTGATCGTCATCCTGAACGACAACGACATGTCGATCGCACCGCCAACGGGCGCGCTGTCGGCCTATCTGGCGCGTGTCACGTCGAGCGGCACGTATCTGCATTTGCGGGATTACGCCAAACAGCTCGCCAAGATGCTGCCGAAGCAATGGGAACGCCGCGCGGCGCGAGTCGAGGAATATACGCGCCACCTCTGGCAGGGCGGCGCGTGGTTCGAGGAGCTTGGCTTCTACTACGTCGGCCCGATCGACGGCCACGATTTCGACCAGCTGCTGCCGGTTCTTAAAAATGTGCGCGATACGCAGCAAGCGCCCGTTCTCGTGCACGTCGTCACGAAGAAGGGCAAAGGGTACGGCCCGGCAGAGGCCGCCGACGACAAGTATCACGGCGTTAACAAATTCAATGTGGTGACCGGCGCGCAGGTGAAGCCGAAGCCGAACGCTCCGAGCTATACGAAAGTTTTCGCCGACAGCCTGATCGCCGAAGCGCGCAAGGATGAGCGCATCGTTGCCGTCACTGCCGCCATGCCGTCGGGAACAGGGCTCGATCATTTCGGCAAGGAGTTTCCCGACCGGACGTTCGACGTCGGCATTGCGGAGCAGCACGCCGTAACGTTCGCCGCCGGGCTTGCCGCTGAGGGTTACAAGCCGTTCGCCGCAATCTATTCGACGTTCTTGCAGCGCGCCTACGATCAGGTCGTGCACGACGTCGCGATCCAAAAGCTGCCCGTGCGTTTCGCGCTCGATCGTGCCGGGCTCGTCGGTGCCGACGGTGCGACGCACGCCGGTGCGTTCGATATCGCTTACCTCGGGTGCCTGCCGGATTTCGTGATCATGGCGGCGGCGGACGAAGCCGAACTCGTTCATATGGTGGCGACGCAAGCGATCATCGACGACAGGCCGAGCGCGCTGCGCTATCCGCGCGGCGAAGGCGTCGGCGTGGATTTGCCGGCGGAAGGTGTGCCGCTCGAAATCGGCAAGGGCCGGATCGTTCGCGAAGGGTCGAAGGTGGCGCTGCTATCGTTCGGCACGCGCCTCGCCGAGTGCCTGAAGGCCGCCGATCAGCTCGCGACGTTCGGACTTTCGACGACCGTGGCCGATGCGCGCTTTGCCAAGCCGCTCGACGAGAGCCTCATTCGCAACCTCGCGGCCCATCATGAGGTGCTTGTGACGGTCGAAGAAGGCTCCATCGGCGGATTTGGCAGTCAGGTGCTGCAGTTCCTTTCGCAAGAAGGGCTGCTCGATCGTGGACTGCGCGTTCGGACGAAGGTTCTTCCCGACGTCTTTCTCGATCACGGCAAGCCGGAAGCGATGTACGAGGCGGCGGGCCTCAACGCATCCGGCATCGTGCAGACGGTGTTTGCCGCGCTCGGCCGCGCCGACGTCCTTGAGGGACGCGCGTAAGGCGCACTGTTGCTTGGTAAACGGGTTGGGCGCGTGTGCGGTGAAGCCCGACTGACGCCGGGCTTCATGGCGACTCTTATTCGACCGTTATCGTGACGACCGATGATTCCACCGGCGGATCGGTCGGAATGTGGTTTTTGTCGCCGAGCACGAGCTGCAGCGTGTGCGTGCCGGGCGTCAGGGTCACACTGGCTTCCGTCTGGCCTTTCCCGTAGTGGATGTGGTGGTCATCTTTCGGAATGGCGGAACTGAAGTCGGTCATGGTCTTGTCAATGAGCAGGTGGTGATGGCCGCTGTTCGCCTGGTCCGTGCCGGCGGGGACGATGTCCACGCCTTCGGCGCCGAATTTCACCGTCACCGGGCTCGAAACCTTGGCGCCGTCCTGCGGCTCGATAATGAAGACCTTGGCTCCTGGAGGTGCGGGCGTCCGTTCGCTGTCTGCTAATGCAACTGAAGAGAATGCTAAAGCGAAGCATGTGGCAGCGATTGCGGTTCTCATGAATTCCCTCCAATTTGCGTCACGCGATCCCGAAAAAGTGGGACGCGAGCCCAGTATATTCAAGAACAAGGGACCGGCAAACGGGATGCGCCTCGATCAGACGCTCGTCGCACGCGGCTTGGCGCCATCGCGAGCGCGGGCTCAGGATTTGATCAAGCGCGGATTCGTTCGTGTTGCCGGACGGGTGTGTGAAAAGCCGGCGTTCGACGTTTCGCCTTCGGACGCCGTGGACGTAGCTGACGACGCGCCACGCTACGTTTCGCGGGGTGCCGAGAAACTCGCGGCTGCGCTCGATGCGTTTGGGTTTGATCCGAAGGGACTCGTGGCGTTGGATGTCGGTGCTTCGACGGGCGGATTCACACAGCTTCTGCTCGAACGTGG
>DATLJG010000429.1:0-3617 GCA_035538995.1 Hyphomicrobium sp.
ATCACCGACGCCTCGCCGAACGCCGGATGCAGCGCATAGGCCGAACCCAGCAGATCGAGGGCCGATTTCAACGTCATTGGATCGTCGTCCTCGCGCTCGATGACGCTGGCGCCGACAACGTAGCGGCCGTCACCCTGCGGAACGACGTAGATCGGCTGACGCGGGTGCAGAAGCCGTACAGGCCGAGAGAGCGTGACGTCACGGGATTGGACGAGAACACGCTCACCGCGAACACCGCGTAATGATGGAAGATCGGATTGCGCGCCCAATCCACGGCAGTCGATGACGATGTCTTCGCCGCGCCGTTCAAAGGGATGGCCGAATTCCGTTATCGTGCCCAAAGCGCGCACTTTGTCGAGCAAATGCGTAAGGGCTTGTGATGCCGCGACATGTGCTTCGCCAGGAAAAAAAAGGCCGCGATCAAAGCGTCCGGAGAGCTCGGGCTCGAGCGCCGCGATGGCCTGCGCGGTGACGGCCTCGTGCCTTTCCGTCATGCGCGCGAAGCGCAACAGGTCCGCCGCATCACGCGCCGGAGCGACGACGAGCGTGCCGTTCACAACGGTGCCCGGATAAGCACTTTGCCAGAGTGCGATGCTCTCGCGGCCGAGATCACGAACAAGCGCCGGAGCGCCTTCTGCTTCGCATTCCGGCGCGATCATGGCTGCGGCCCAGCGGCTCGAACTCCGCACGAACGGTTCGCCGCTCTGCTCGACGAGGCGGACGCGATACCCGGCGCGGGCGTGCGTGTAGGCTTGCCAGAGACCCAGGATGCCCGCGCCGGCGATAGCGATGGAAGGCTTGCTCACGACGTCCTTTTTCTCAGTTCCACGTTCCTGTTCTATCAATCCCCGAGCGCGACGCCTTCGCGACGAGGATCGGCCCCGCCTTCGAGATGGCCGTCCTTACGCACGATCGTGTGGATGCCGGACGTCATCGTCATGTTGGCGATGGCGTGTCCGTAAGACGTGAGATCGAATGCCGGCCAAACATAGTAAGGCGAATACTCGATCAGGAATGGTCCGCCCTGGCTGCCGAAGTTCGGCAGGGCCGCGGCCTGCTGGGCATTCAGATCCCAATCGAGCAATCCAACCAGATTTTTGACGACATAGAGGATGATTTGCGAGCCGCCGGGCGATCCCGTAACGATTTCCGGAGAGCCGTTGGCATCGAGAACAATTGTCGGGGCCATCGAGCTGCGTGGCCGCTTGCCGCCCGCCACCGCATTGGCGACAGGATTGCCGTCGGCGTCGGTCGGCACGAAGGAAAAATCCGTCAGTTCATTGTTCAGCAGGAACCCCGAAGCCCAAAGATGCGATCCGAATGCACTCTCGATCGTCGCGGTCATCGCCAGCGCGTTGCCGTCGTCATCGACAATCGACATGTGCGTCGTACCCGGCACCTCGTTGGTGAAGTCCTTGCCGAACGTTTTCTTTGTCAGACCCGGGGGCAATCCCGGTTGGACGTTCTCCAGGCTCTTGGTCAGGGTGATGAGCTTACGTCGTTTGTCGAGATAGGCCGCGTCCGTGAGCCCGGAGGGCACGGCAACGCGATCGGGATCGGCGATGTAGCGATTGCGATCCGCAAATGCGAGCTTCTCCGCCTCGGCAATGATGTGCATCGCGACGGGACTCATCAATGCGGCTGCGCCATGCACCTGAGGATAGGGCTCGATCAACTCCAATACCGTTCCGACGGAAAGTGCGCCGGACGATGGCGGTCCCATACCGCAGACCTGCTTGCCACGATAGCGGACGCAGACGGGTTCGCGGTCTTTCGCGACGTAGCCCGAAAGATCCGAGGAGGTCATATCGCCGGGGATGCTTGATGCCGTGCTAACGGCCTTGACTATGCTATCGGCAATTGGACCAGCGTAGAACGCATCCGCGCCCTTCTCAGCGAGAACCTTGAGCGTTTCGGCGTATTGCTGATTCTTAACCAGGCTTCCCTCTTCGGGGGGCCTGCTTTCTTGATCAAAAAAATAAGCTCGCGCGCCGGCGGAAAAGTCCTGGGGTCTTGAGCCTTCCAAAAGAACGGCAAGACGGTGCGAAACCGGGAATCCGTTTTCAGCGAGCTTGATCGCCGGAGCAAACAGTGACGCCCAGGGCAGCTTGCCGAATTTTCGATGCAGGGATTCGAGTGTCCGCATGAGACCAGGAGTGCCGACGCTCAGGCCCGACAGGACCACCTTTTCGAATGGCATGGGTTTGCCATCGCGCATGAAGCGGTCGGGCTTTGCCGCGGCGGGCGCCGTCTCTCGGCCGTCAATCGTAGAAATCGATCGCGTCTTCGAGTCCCAATAAACGAGGAAGGCGCCGCCACCGAGCCCGGAGGATTGCGGCTCGACGAGCCCGAGGACGAGTTCCGTCGCGATTGCCGCGTCGGCGGCCGAACCGCCCTGGCGCAAAATTTCGCGTCCGGCCTCGGCGGCAAGCGGCTCGGCTGCCACCACCATATGGCGTTCCGCGACGACAAGAGATTTTTGCTTCGTTCCCGAAGCGGCTTCGGGGGCGGGCCTCGATTCCTGGGCGACCGTTGGCGAGGCCACGAGGCACAGACACAGGCACAAAGCAGTTAGCAATCGGGAAATCATCAACGCTCCAGATTAAGCGGCTGCGGATTGTTATCCTGGCATGCGAGGATGCAAGGCTAACGTGCTACGGGCTTCTTAAAGCAATAGTCGCGGAGATCGACATGTCCATATTGAAAAATCGTCATGTTCGGCTCGGCGCCGGCGCAATCGCGGTCTTCTGTGCCGGAGCAATCGCCGCAGCCGCGCTGCAGCCCGCGACCCGCGTCACTGTGCTTCTGTCGACGGGCAAGACGGTGATGGACGAACCGATCGTCTATCCGACCGGCGCGCCCGCGAAGGTGACGACCGCCATTGTCGAGATGGCGCCGGGAGCTGAGACCGGCTGGCACACGCATGGCGTCCCGTTAGTCGGACTCATTCTCGATGGTGAACTGACGGTTGATTACGGGGCAAATGGTAAGCGTGTTTATAAACAAGGGCAGTCCGTCGCGGAGGCGATGTCCGTGCCTCACAACGGAAAGAATACGGGCACCGGCGTGATGCGTCTGTTCGTCGTTTACATGGGCGCCGATGGTCTTCCGACATCAACGCGAGTGAAACCGTAATAGGCCGGAACTTCGCGCGATCCGCGCGCGTTGCCTTGCATGCCCCGAACGTCCCGCTACAAACTGGCCCTGGCCGTCGCGTTGCTCAGCACCGCAATTGCGTTGGGCGGGGCGCTCGCGCATCTTTTCGAGCTTCCCAACAAGATCAAACTTTCGCGGGATGATTATTTCGTCGTGCAGGCGATCTATCGCGGCTGGAGTGAGCTGGCGCTGGTGCTTGCGATTCAGTTTATTTCGATCGTCGCCGTGATTGTGCTCGCAAAGCATGATCGCGACGTGCGCGTGCTGGGCGTGACGGCGCTGATCTGTCTTATCGCGGCGCAAGTGTTGTTCTGGACATTCACATATCCGGCGAACGTCACGACCGACAATTGGACGACCATTCCCGCGCACTGGCAGTCCCTGCGAAAGAACTGGGAGTACTCGCACGCGGCTGGCGCCATTTGCCAGTTGGCAGGCATGAGCGCGCTTATTATGGCGGC
>DATLJG010000430.1:0-12225 GCA_035538995.1 Hyphomicrobium sp.
CAAAATGCAAAGCGCGCCGATCGATGCGGCGCGCTTTGAAAATTCCGAAAGCGAATGGGTTAGTTCAGAGCGTCCTTGAGGCCCTTGGCAGGCGTGAACTTCGGCACGCGCGACGCCGGAATCTGGATCGTCATGCCGGTCGCCGGATTGCGGCCCTCGCGCGCCTTACGGTCAGCAACCTTGAACGTTCCGAAATCAGGAATGCGAACTTCCTGGCCGTCCTTCATCGCGGTGCGAATATGCGCCAGGACAGCATCGACAACGCCGCTCGCCTTTTCCTTCGTCAGCTCGCAGTCCCTAGCCACGGCGTCGATCAAATCTTTCTTGCTCATTAGACAGTTCCTCTAGTGTCGAGATTGGGTTCAGCTCGGGGACGAAGCCCGAGACGGCCGTCAATTGGGGGAGGTTCGGCCGGGCACGTATATATAGGGGGTAGAAGCGCCCAATCAGCCCGTCCGTCAAGCAGAAATCGCCCGTTTTACGGGACAAAAGCGCCCTAAAATGCTCTGAGTTAACACAAGAAAAACCCCTGCGCGTTCGACGCACAGGGGTCATTATTCCTAATCGTTAATCTCGTCTGCGCGGTTAGTGGGCCGTGACGCGCTGACCAGCTTTTTCCTTGTCTTTGGCTTCGAGAGCTTCCGCTTCCGCCGCCTCATCCCAAGTGATCGACTCCGGCATGCGGACAAGTGCGATCTTCAGCACCTCCTCCAGCTTGGAAACCGGAATGATGTCCATCTTGGTCTGCACCTCGTTCGGAATCTCCGCCAAGTCCTTGGCGTTTTCCTCCGGAATGATGACCGTTTTGATGCCGCCGCGCAGCGCCGCAAGGAGCTTCTCTTTGAGACCACCGATTGGCAGGACGCGGCCACGCAACGTGATCTCACCTGTCATCGCCACGTCCTTGCGAACGGGGATACCGGTCAGCACGGAGATGATCGCGGTCGTCATCGCGATACCTGCGGACGGTCCATCCTTCGGCGTCGCGCCTTCCGGCACGTGCACGTGGATGTCGCGCTTCTCGAACAGCGACGGATGAATTCCGAACTCAAGCGAGTGCGAGCGCACGTAGGCATTCGCGGCCTGAATCGACTCCTTCATCACGTCACGCAGATTGCCCGTGACCGTCATTCTGCCTTTACCCGGCATCATGACGCCCTCGACCGTCAGCAATTCGCCGCCGACCTCTGTCCAGGCAAGACCCGTGACGATACCGACCTGATCTTCAAGCTCGGCTTCGCCATAGCGATACTTCGGCACGCCGAGGAAGTCGTGGACGTTCTCCACCGTAACGACGATCGACGGCTTCGACGTCGTCAGGATCTCCTTCACCGCCTTGCGTGCGAGCTTGGCGATCTCACGCTCCAGCGAGCGCACACCGGCTTCGCGCGTATAGCGACGAATGACTTCCTTCAGAGCGCTGTCCTCGACAGTCCACTCGCTGGGTTCGAGCCCGTGCGCGGTGACCTGTTCCGGGATCAAGTGACGCTTGGCGATCTCGAGTTTCTCGTCCTCCGTGTAGCCCGCAAGGCGAATGATCTCCATGCGGTCCATCAGGGCGGGCGGGATGTTCAAGGTGTTCGCCGTCGTCACGAACATCACGTTCGAAAGGTCATAATCGACTTCGAGGTAATGGTCGTTGAACGTCGCGTTCTGTTCCGGATCCAGAACTTCGAGCAATGCCGCTGCCGGATCGCCGCGGAAGTCCTGACCCATCTTGTCGATTTCGTCCAAGAGGAAAAGCGGGTTCGTCCGCTTCGCCTTCTTCATCGACTGGATGACCTTGCCGGGCATCGAGCCGATATAGGTCCGGCGATGGCCGCGGATTTCCGCTTCGTCACGCACGCCGCCGAGCGACATACGAACGAATTCGCGTCCCGTGGCATTCGCGATCGACTTGCCGAGCGACGTCTTACCGACGCCGGGAGGCCCGACGAGGCAGAGGATCGGTCCCTTCAGCTTATTCGTGCGCGCCTGCACCGCGAGATACTCGAGGATGCGTTCCTTGACCTTCTCGAGGCCATAGTGTTCGAGGTCGAGAATCTGCTGCGCTTCGGCAATGTCCTTCTTGACCTTGCCCTTGATCCCCCACGGGATCGACAACAGCCAGTCGAGATAGTTGCGCACGACCGTCGCTTCCGCCGACATCGGCGACATCTGCTTGAGCTTCTTGAGCTCAGCCAGCGCCTTGTCCTTGGCTTCCTTCGACAGTTTCGTGTTCTCGATCTTCTCCTCGAATTCGGAGATGTCGTCGCGCTCGTCGGAGTCGCCGAGTTCCTTCTGAATGGCCTTCATCTGCTCATTCAAATAGTACTCTCGCTGCGTCTTCTCCATCTGGCGCTTGACGCGCGAACGGATCTTGCGCTCGACCTGCAGAACCGAGATCTCGCTTTCCATCAGCGTGTAGACGCGCTCCAGCCGCTCGGAAATGCTGGCGGTTTCCAGCACGTCCTGCTTGTCGGAGATCTTCACCGCCAAATGCGAGGCGATCGTATCGGCAAGCTTCGCGTAGTCCTCGATTTGACCGACGTTGCTGAGAACCTCGGGCGAAACCTTCTTGTTGAGCTTCACGTAGCTTTCGAACTGCGTGACGACCGAACGTGCCAGAGCTTCGAGTTCGTCCTTGGCGCCAGGCACCTCGACGACCCGCTCGACTTCGGCTTCGAAATAGTTGGCGTTCGTCGTGTAGCGCGTGATGCGCGCCCGCGCGTTGCCCTCGACCAAAACCTTCACGGTCCCGTCGGGAAGTTTCAAAAGCTGCAGAACGGAGGCCAGCGTACCGATCTCATAGATCGCATCGGGCGACGGATCGTCGTCACCGGCGTTCTTCTGCGCCGCGAGCAAAATTTGCTTGTCCGCGCGCATGACCTCTTCAAGAGCCGCGATCGACTTCTCGCGGCCGACGAAGAGCGGCACGACCATGTAGGGAAAAACGACGATGTCACGGAGCGGCAGAACCGGGAACAGCTCTTTGCCGCCTGCCTTTTCCTTCGTCTTTTTATCTTCGCTCATTTCACTACCTATCGCCGTGCGCCGAAAACCTCGTGAGGCTTACCTGCGCAATCCACGCTCGTTCCACTTAGGAGCCATGCTTCCCGTCCCTTTTGTGGCGGCGGTCAGCATTCTCGTGAAGTGCGAGCGCGGGGTGAGACCCAAGCATTGAGACACCGGTTTGCGGAGGAAATGAACCGGTAATGCTTGCTGTCATTCCCTCCGAACAAATGGGGACCAGTGTCCCGCAAACAAGTGCCGGGGCAAAGCCCTGGCACCGCCTTAATTGTCGCGACTGCAGTTACGCCGTCGAGCCCTTTTCTTCGACACGTTCGGCATAGATGCGCAGCGGCTTCGCCGAGCCTTCGACGACCTCCGGTCCAATGACGACTTCCTCGACGCCCTTCAGCGTTGGCAGATCGTACATGGTATCGAGCAGAATGCCCTCCATGATGGACCTGAGGCCGCGGGCGCCGGTCTTGCGCTCGATGGCCTTGCGCGAGATGGCTTTCAGGGCGTCCAGCGTAATCGTCAGCTTCACGTCCTCCATCTCGAAGAGGCGCTGATACTGCTTGACGATCGCGTTCTTCGGCTCGGTCAGGATCTGGACCAGTGCCGTCTCATCGAGATCTTCCAGCGTCGCGATGACCGGCAGACGGCCGATGAATTCGGGAATCAAACCGAACTTCAGCAGATCTTCCGGCTCGACGTGGCGCAGGACTTCGCCCGTGCGCCGCTCATCGGGACCCGTCACCTTGGCCGAGAAGCCAATCGACGACCCCTTGCCGCGTCGTGAAATGATCCGTTCAAGACCCGCGAACGCGCCGCCGCAGATGAACAGGATGTTCGTCGTATCGACCTGCAGGAACTCCTGCTGCGGGTGCTTGCGACCGCCTTGGGGCGGCACGGAGGCGACGGTGCCTTCCATGATCTTCAGCAGGGCCTGCTGCACGCCCTCGCCCGAAACATCCCTCGTGATCGACGGATTGTCGGACTTGCGGCTGATCTTGTCGACTTCGTCGATATAGACGATGCCACGCTGCGCCCGCTCGACGTTGTAGTCGGCCGACTGCAGCAGCTTCAGAATGATGTTCTCGACATCCTCACCGACGTAGCCGGCTTCGGTAAGCGTGGTTGCATCGGCCATCGTGAACGGCACATCGAGGATGCGCGCCAGCGTCTGCGCCAGCAGCGTCTTGCCCGAGCCTGTCGGACCGACCAACAGAATGTTCGATTTCGCCAACTCGACGTCGTTGTTCTTCGTCGCGTGGTTGAGGCGCTTGTAGTGGTTGTGAACCGCGACCGACAGCACGCGCTTGGCATGGAACTGGCCAATCACGTAGCTATCGAGAACATTGCAGATTTCCTGCGGAGTCGGCACCCCGTCACGCGACTTGACGAGAGTGTTCTTGTTCTCCTCGCGGATGATGTCCATGCAGAGTTCGACGCATTCATCGCAGATGAACACCGTCGGACCCGCAATCAGCTTGCGCACCTCATGCTGGCTCTTGCCGCAGAAAGAGCAGTAGAGAGTGTTTTTCTCTTGAGCCATGTTTTCTCACTTTCAGTGCAAGGCCATCGAAAATCCCGATGTTCTTGCTTTGGCCCGCTATTCACGTTCCGGCTTTTGCCGATCTGCGGCGACATGAAATCACGGATTCAATCTCAACACGCTAGCGTTCGGCAGATCAAGATTGGATTAATGGACCGCACCCGGCCACGCCTCGCAAGCGGCGGTATTGCCACAGTTGGTGAACGGAGTGGCAACACGAAGATTCATCCTAATAATTCACGTAAATAAAGCTGCAGATGTACAGTCTTTGTTCCTTGCCGCGACAACACGTCAGGGCGGAGCCGCCCATGCCCGCCCCTCGTGTTGCAGACACCGTCATTCTGACGGCGATTTGAGTTCAAGCGCCCCGACGTCGGCTTCGTCCCGGCTCTCAAGAACCCGGTCGATGATGCCGAAATCGCGTGCCTGGTCGGCGGTCATGAAGTAGTCGCGATCGAGCGTCTTCTCAATGGTCTCATACGACTGGCCGGTATGCTTCACGTACGTCTCGTTGAGACGGCGCTTCATCTTGATGATGTCTTCCGCATGCCGCTCGATGTCCGACGCCTGGCCGGAAAAGCCGCCTGACGGCTGGTGAACCATGATGCGGGCGCTCGGAAGCGCGAAACGCATGCCCTTCTCGCCGGCGCACAGCAGCAGCGAGCCCATCGAAGCCGCCTGCCCGATGCAAAGTGTCGCCACGGCGGGCTTCACGAACTGCATGGTGTCGTAGATCGCCATGCCGGCCGTCACGACGCCGCCGGGCGAATTGATGTACATCGAGATTTCTTTTTTCGGGTTCTCGGATTCAAGGAACAGCAGCTGCATGCAAATCGACGCAGCCATGTGATCCTCGACCGGTCCGGTGACGAAGATGATGCGCTCTTTCAGCAGGCGCGATGGCAGGTCATATCCCCGCTCGCCGCGCGAGGTCTGCTCGACGACCATGGGCCAGAATGTATTCGTCACGGTGGTGATGGGATCGCGCATCGTCTCGATCTTTCCTCATTTCGGCAACCCGCTCATGCCGAGCGGACCCGTCTGACTCGCACACGTCGTCTCGTCCGCGCCGCCACCAATCAGCGGCAAGTCCGTCTTAGTTCTCGGTCACCTCTTCGACGGCCTTCAGCAGCTCGTCGCGCGAGACCTTCTTCTCGATCGGCTTGGCTTCAGCGATCACGTGATCGATCACCTTGTCCTCGAAGATCGGAGCGCGGAGTTCGGTCAACGCGCCGGGCGTCTTCTCATAGAATTCAAAGACTTCCTTCTCGCGGCCGGGGAACCGGCGCGCCTGTTCGATCAGCGAATGGCGCAATTCTTCCTGGGAAACCTGCAGTTTGTTCTTCTCGCCGATTTCGCCGATCACCAGACCCAGCCGCACGCGCCGTTCGGCAATCCCGCGATATTCAGCCCGCAGCTCATCCTCGGATTTGTCCTCGTCCGCCACAGTTTTATTCTTGGCTTTGAGGCTGTCCTCGAACTGAGTCCATATGTTGTTGAATTCGAAATCGACAAGAGACTCCGGCAGCTCGAAAGAGTGGGCGTTGTCGAGAGCATCCAGAATTTCGCGCTTCAGTTTGGCGCGCGACGCCTGATCGTACTCGCGCTTGATCTGCTCGGATACAAAACCGCGCAGCGCCTTCAAGTCGTCCGCACCGAGGCCCTTCGCGAAATCCTCGTCGATTTCCGGCTTCTTCGGCTTGGCGACGGCCGTGACCGAAACGTCGAAGTCCGCCTTTTTGCCGGCGAGCGTCGGCATCTGATAATCGTCGGGGAATGTCGCGCTGACGACCTTCTGGTCGCCGGCCTTCATGCCAATGACGCCTTCCTCGAAGCCCGGGATGAACTGCTTCTTGCCGATGAGGAGGTTGGCGCCTTCGGCGGAGCCGCCCTCAAATGCTTCGCCATCGATACGGCCGACGAAATTCATCGTCACCATGTCGCCGTCGCCAGCAACCCGGCCCTCTTCCGGCTCATACGCCGTGTTGCGTTCGGCAAGATCGGCCAGCGCCTTGTCGACAGCTGCGTCATCGACGTCCGCCACAAGCTGCTCGAGCTTCAGCGTCGTAAGATCCGCGACCGGGATCGGCGGCAGGACCTCGAAATCCATCTTGTAGGAGAGATCGCTTTCGCCATTGACCATGCGATCGAAAGCCGACTCGTCGAAATCGATAAGTTCGACCTTCGGCTGCTGCGCCGGGCGTTCGTTGCGATCCTTGACGGCCTTGGCGCTGGTATCGCTCACCGTCTGCTCCAGCACTTCCTGCATCACGGATTTGCCGTAGACTTTTTTCAGATGCGCCGTCGGCACCTTGCCTTTGCGGAAGCCTTTGATCTGCACGCGGTCCTTGAGCTCATCGAGCCGTTCGGAGAAACGCTCGCCCAGTTCGGCCTTGCCCACGACCACTTGGAGGGTGCGCTTCAGTCCGTCTCTCGCTGTTTCAGTGACCTGCATCGTCCGTTTCCTGATTGAAGGCCGGTGCGGATGCGCCAGCCTCTTCGATCGACCATTTATCTAGGGAGGCTTCGTCACGTCTACAAAGCTCAGCCGGAACCCGAAGGCTCCACGCTGGTGCGGGCGGAGGGATTTGAACCCCCACGACTTGCGCCGCTGGAACCTAAATCCAGTGCGTCTACCAGTTCCGCCACGCCCGCTGAAGACGTTTCGACCTCACCTTTCCCGCCATGCACCGCATGATCATTCCGGACGAGCGTTAGGCGACCGTGACCGCCCGGACTCCCTCAGCCAATGGCACAACTGTCCAGCTCTTGACGAGGCGTCCGGCACACGAGCGGCGGGGAAGCCGCTGTCATACGCAAGAGCGTTCGTGAAAACAATGCAGAAATGCGAATAATTTGCCAGAAGATATCAATCGCTCCGGCAAAGGTTACCGCTCAATCGACCTCGCCGAGTGCCAAGTAGCTTATAATAGCCGCCAGCGGCAGGAGCAGAAAAAGGTAGGTCCGATCCAGATCAAACTCGCTTTCGATCAGCGTGTAACCGGCGAGGCCCGCCAACAACCAAAATATGACCTTGAAAAACATCGCGATACCCGCCTTTACGGGTGGTCCCCCAAGTATTGAAGACACATGCGCTACGGCAACCATCTGCCCGCCGCGCGGCCTGCGGCAAGTCCAGGATGCGATCAAGAATAACAAGCGGTAACGAGCCGCACAGCGAGATATCCGCCAAGAAATCTCCGGCGGTCACGGAATCGCCGCTGAATTTCGTTCAACAATCCGTCCGCAATGATGCGCCGAACTCGACCAACGCCTTGCGACCCGGCC
This sequence comes from Hyphomicrobium sp., assembly GCA_035538995.1. Taxonomy (GTDB): domain Bacteria; phylum Pseudomonadota; class Alphaproteobacteria; order Rhizobiales; family Hyphomicrobiaceae; genus Hyphomicrobium_B. Next base: position 7,832 of record DATLJG010000430.1, read on the forward strand.
TGTATTTGCCTATCTGCTTTCAGCCGCCGACATAAACTCCCACCACTCATGCCTACGGGGTGCTCTTTGCCGAAGTCTGCCCAAAATTGGATCGTTGAAACGGACTGGCTCGCAAGCCACCTGTCGTCCCCGGACCTGATCATTCTCGATGGCAGCTGGCATCTTCCGACTGCCAAGCGCGACGCCAAGAAGGAATATCTCGCCGAGCACATTCCCGGCGCCCTGTTCTTCGACATCGACGATCTTTCCGACGAGAAAAGTTCGCTGCCCCACATGCTGCCGTCGACAGTCAAGTTCGCGTCGCGCATGAAGAAAATGGGCATCGGCGATGGCGCCCGCATTGTTGTCTACGATACGGCTGGCATCTTTTCCGCCGCGCGCGTCTGGTGGACGTTCCGCGCCATGGGCCACCGGGACGTCGCTGTCCTGAACGGCGGTCTGCGTAAATGGAAGGCCGAGGGCCTGCCGCTGGAAGACGGACCGCCGGTCAAGCGATCCGAGCGCCACTACACGCCACTGCAGAATACCGAAATTCTCCGCGATCTCGATGAAATGCGGGCTCTGCTCGCAAAGTCCGGCAAGCAGATCGTTGACGCCCGCCCGGCCGGGCGCTTCGAAGGGCGCGAACCCGAGCCGCGTCCCGGTCTGCGCGGCGGCCATATCCCCGGATCGAAAAACGTTCCTTCGCAGGAATTGCTGAATCCTGATGGAACGTTCAAGTCATCTGAAGAACTCGGAAAACTCTTCAAATCGGTGGGCATCGACGTCGCGCGTCCCGTGGTGACCACCTGCGGCTCCGGCGTGACCGCCTCGATGCTCGCCCTGGCACTCGCAGTCCTCGGCCAAACCAATGCCGCTGTCTACGACGGCAGCTGGGCCGAATGGGGCCAGGACAACGGATTGCCCGTCGAAACCGGACCGGCAGCCTGACGCGCGGACGGGGCAAACGGCGTAGCGCCGTCCTGCTCCGTCGCGCACCCGCTAATTCTCGACGACGGCCGGCGCGGGTGCGGCCAATGCCTTGTCGATCCAGCCCGTGATGTCTTCCGATAGCGGCGGCAACTTGGTCGAGAACGAGCGCAGTAATCGGCCGTCGCGGCCGATCAGATATTTGTGAAAATTCCAGTTCGGCACGCCTGCCGGTCCCATCGTCTCCGCCGCCCATTTGTAGAACGGGTGAGCGTCGGCCCCGACGACGTGCTGTTTAGAAGTCAGTGGGAACGTCACGCCGAACGCGCCCTGACAAAAGGTTTTGATCTCGCCTTCGGACTTCGGCTCCTGTTCGCCGAAATCATTCGACGGCACACCGATCACGACGAGTCCCGCTTTCTCATAGCGCGTCCAAAGCTCCTGCAGCCCCGCATATTGTTTGGTGTAGCCGCAGAACGATGCGGTGTTGACGATCAGCAGCGCCTTGCCGCGCCACGCGGCGAGCTTCATCGGCTTGCCGTCGATCGTTGAGAACTGAAAATCGTAAGCCGTGCCTGGAACCGATTTCACTGGCGCCACGCTGGGAGCCGCTGTCCACATGGCGGCGAGACTAACGACCGTCGACCAGAGCTTTCCCATTTTTCACACCACGTTTGAATTCGTTCGGCTCGACATCCGCCTGCCATGTTCCGCCGGGAACAGCCGCGATCGCCGAACCACTCTAATCGTTTCTCCAACGATGAAGGCAAACCCCTATCGCCAACACAAGGAGGAATTTCACATGACACGGTTCAGCAACCTTTTCGCAGCCGCCGCCGCAATCCTGACGATCATCGCCGCCACGTCAACCGCCCAGGCCCGTGGCGGCAAGGACGTTTACATCCAGGACTATCAGTTCGCCAAACCGATGCACGGCTATTCCGGCCACTCCGGCAACTACTATTGCGACTACCAGCGCCTCCCGAACCGCAAGTGCTTCGTCAATGCCGGCGGAACGGAAACCTGCAAAATCGTCGGCTGGACACTGCGTGAGATGTGCCAATAACGGCAACAGACATCGGCAACCCAGCATTTTCAAAAGGCTTCGGACACGCTCCGGAGCCTTTTTCATATTTGAACATCCTAACGGCGCGCCATTTCAAACATCAAACCGAACACCTGTTCCAGACGAAACAGGCACAAGGAAAGAAGCTCGCTACCGTCTCTCCTATTCGAATTCCCAAGGAGGATTGGATTATGAGCACGAATGAAACGTATCGCCGCCCGAAATCGAGGCTTTTGACGAAGCTGATCTTGCTCGTCGCAACGGCAGGGACCGGCGCTGCGGCCACCATCGCGTTATCGCAGTACGGTCTCTTGAGTTCCAAAGCCGACGAAGCGTCGAAGGCGCAGGATCTCGTGCCGGCGATCGACTGGGCAGCGGCTGCACCTGGACGCATCGAACCGAAGTCGGGAGTGATCCGTATCGGCGCCGCCCTTGTCGGCCGCATCGCTGAAGTCGCCGTCAAGCAGAACGACAAAGTCGAGGAAGGCGAACTTCTCATCCGCCTCGATGACGACGAAGCCCGCGCTCGCCTTCAGGCGGCCGAGACGGAAGTCGCATCGCGCAAACGCGAGCGCGACGCACAGCCCCTCGACAAAGACCGCGACGCGCTGCGCACCGCCGAGGACAACGTCTTCACCGCCGAACGCGCGCTGACCAACGCGCATTTTGAATTGGAATATGAGCTTCACGCGCGGCGCGAAGGAAAGGCCAACGACGAGCGCATTGCACAGGCGCGCGACGATCTTGCAAAAGCCAAGGACAAGCTGCAGGACGAGCGATCCAGCTACGCGAAAGCCAAAGCCAAGCCGAACGTTCCCGCGCCGAGTCAACTGGAGTCCGCTCTCCAGGCCGCGCGCTCCAACGTGGCGGTGGCCGAAGCTCTGCTTGAGAAAACCAGAATTCTTGCGCCGGTCGGCGGCACCGTTCTGCAGCTCCCGGCGAAGATCGGCGAGATGGTTGCGCCGTCGCCCGATCAAACGCTGGCCGTTCTCGGCGACATGTCGGTCGTGCGTCTGAAGGCCGAACTCGATGAGATCGACGTCTCGAAGGTCAAGGTCGGCGGCAAGGTCGTCGTCAAGAGCAACGCTTATCCGGATAAGGAATTCTCAGGCACCGTGGCGGAGTTGGCGCCGTCGTTGATGTCTCCGCAATTCGCGCTGCGCGGCGCCCGCCGTCCGATGGACGTCGAAGTGTTGCCCGTCACCATCGATCTCGAAGGCAATCCGCCCCTGCTGCCCGGCATGCGCGCCGACGCATTCTTCAAGTGACGACATTCAGATAGGCCAGCGGCGGCTCGCTTCCTCCTTAGCGGTGCCGCCGCCGGTCCGAAGCGGGAAGGATGCGGAAGCGGCCATACGACCTCGCACCGCTCCTTCCCGCAGTCGGTTCAAGCGATGCTTCGGCATCGCTTTTTTATTCCCTCGAAGCCGCAAATTTCTGCGCACGTGAACGATCCTGTTTCGGCCGGAACAGCGCTCTCGCGATGCTCTCCGCATGCTGACGGACGGATGGCAAACATCCGCCAACGCACACTCAGGGAGAGTCTCATGTACGGAGAAATCAAGAAAGTCCGCAGCGATCTCGGTGTCGGCATCATCGCCGCCGAGAACGGCCGCACATACCGTTTTCAATGCGCTGAAATCCTCAATCGGCGCGACGATCTCGAAGGTCAGGAAGTTCACTTTGAACTCGGTGAACTCAAGGCGCGTGACATCATCGTGCTGGCCGGATCGCCGTGGACGGCATTCGGCAACGTCACCCTCTGATCATTTGAAGAGGGAGCGTTTCGATGATCGCACAATTCGATACCGCCGACGTGCCGCCTGTCGCGCCGCGCGATCTCAATCGGCCGATGCAAATACCGATCGCAAACGGTCAAGGACTGGCGCTCCTCAAAGGTTTGAGCGAGAGCGAGCTTCGCCAACTCGAATGCATCCTGTGGAGCGAGTTCGGCAACGATTCCCGCACTCGGCTCGCCGTCGCACTCCGGTTTCGCGCCCTTGTAGATGTATTCGCCGCACGACGACTCAAAGATCTGTTGCTCCAACGCGGCTTCAAGGTCGTCACCGCAGCCATCGCGGAAGCATCGACGCTTCGGTTGAACACGCGCTTCGGATTCAATTCACAAAAGCTTTTCCTCGCGGTCGATGCCGCAACGGATGCCGCGCGCCGGCCGGTCTCCCCAACAGCTCGATTGCAAGTCGCGGCCTAGGCCATGTCACGGGCGGAACTGCTGTCCGCCCGGCACGCACGTAACGCTAGCAGCACAACAAAATGTATCCGGGAGGGGACAATGGCGACCGATCCAAGTTTCAAAATCAAGGGCGGAAAGGTGGGGATTTTATTGCTCCATCGACTGTGCGGCACGCCCGTCGAAATGCGCTTCGTGGCAAGCGGCCTCGCCAAGCAGGGATATACC
>DATLJG010000431.1:0-7528 GCA_035538995.1 Hyphomicrobium sp.
GGCAACGGCATCGGATTGCCCCTCGTCCAGCGCCTCGTTCGCGAAATGGGCGCCGAGTTCGAAATCGACAGCGAGCCGGGAAAAGGGACCGTCGTCCTGATCGCCTTCGGCGGCTTCGCCCGCTGGTCGCAGAGCGGCTGACCCGCCCCGGAATCCTGCCCGCGCCTGACAAACTTTCCCGTCCGCTACGCAATTGAAAATTATAAAAATTCTAATGTTACTGCGCGCGCTCGCAAACTGTTGACCGGCGGATAACGATCAGGCTAGCTCACATCACGATGTCGCAACGGCATCGCGCGCCGACGTTGGCGCCAACCGATACCGGGGCCTTGAACCCCGCATATTGGAGCAGATGATGACGCGATTTTCGCACGCGCGGCGACGCGCAGTTTCCTTACACGTCTCGGCACACTGTTTCAGCGTCCAAACCGAGGGCATTGCGATGTCATGGGGGGACCTGAGCCGTGGCTAACTCTGTTTCGAACGCACGAAACGAAACCTCCGGACCCAGCGCCAAGGTCGTACCGCTTCCGGCCCGAGCTCCCGAACGCCTCGTCGCTGTCGGATTCCGCTGCTGGCTCGCAGGCCTTTCAACCGGCGACATCAAGTGCTGGGAAGACGCCTGGAATTCATTCTCCGGCATGTTGGGACCCGAACAGGCCAAGGCGCTGCTTCTCGATCTCTCGAAGTTCGTGCGCGCGGTGAAGGCCAATGCGCAGCGCGACATCGAGATTTCACCAACCGGATGCAGAAGTTTCTGCCGCGACGAATGCCTCGCCATTTCGATTATCGCCGCCTGCCAGCATAACGAGCGCCAGGCGCTCACGGCATCGGCGGCAGCCTTGATCGGCTCGGACGACATCGGCGATACGCTCAACGGCGCTCAGGCGCTGGCAGCGGCGCTCCGGCAGGCCAACCAGATGCTGTGCCCGGAATCGGTCTGCCCGGCGACGTGCGCACTCCGCGCTCAGCGCCGCCGCCTGATGTAGCGTTTTGCGAGACGCTCAGGATTTATCGAGGTAGGCCTGCACGGCATCGGCAACGCGCTCGCGCTGTCCCGCGGCCAGATGCAGGCCTGTCTTTGTCCGCCGCCACAGAACGTCCTCGGCGGTCTCCGCCCATTCCTCGCTTTTGAGATACGCAATCTCGCGAGCCCGAAGCCCCGCGCCAAAATCTTCACCCAAATCGTGCTCCGACGTCGCTCCCTCGACGATGTGAGACGTCCGCGTGCCATAGCGCCGCGCCAAGCGAAGCAACGCCTTTCGATCGAAGCCCGGGTACGCGCGCGCAAGAGAAGCAAACCAGACGTCGAACGATCGCCCTTCAAAATCCCCGCCGGGGAGTGGCACCGTCGCCGTTGAACTGGCGCCCATCGCCGGAAAAGACGATTCGAGAAGATCAACCGCCGCTTCGCCGAGTTTGCGATACGTCGTGATCTTGCCGCCGATCACATGGACGATGGGCGGCACGTCTCTTTCGATCTCAAGTCGATAGTCGCGGCTGACGGCCGACGGATCTTGGCTGCCGTCATCGTCGAGCGGCCGAACCCCGGCGAACCGCCAAACGATCTGATCGCGGCGCAGGGGCGCGCGGAAATAGCGATTGGCCGCGTCAATCAGATACGCCTCTTCCTCGGCCGTAACGCTCGCCATGCGCGGGTTTCGCGTTTGCGCCTGTTCCGTCGTGCCGATCAGCGTGAAATCGGTTTCGAACGGCAACGCGAACACGATGCGGCCGTCGGAATTCTGGAACGTGTAAGCGTCGTCGGCGCCAACGATGCGCGGCACGACGATATGGCTACCCTTCACCAGGCGAACGTCACGAGCGGTCGTCGGCCGGGCTTGCTGTTCGAACCGGGCAACATCGCCGACCCAAGGCCCGGCCGCATTGACGACGGCGCGAGCGCCAATGCGGCGCGCATCGTCCCCAAGCGTCACGACCCAATGACCGTTTTCGACATGCAGGCCGCGCACCGGCGTCCGTGTCTCGATGCGTGCTCCGGCTTCACGCGCGGCGATGGCGTTGATCACAACCAGCCGGGCATCATCGACAGCGCAGTCCCAATACGAATAGCCGTGCTTGAGCTGCGGCGTGAGCGGCGCGCCTGCAGGGTCCGATCTGAGGTCGAGCGCGTGCGATCCGCCGAGCGTCCTGCGCGACGCAAGATGATCGTAGAGAAAAAGCCCGGCCCGGATCAGAAATCCCGCCCGCATTCCGTCCACACGCGGCAGGATGAAACGCATCGGGTGAATGATGTGCGGAGCTTTGGCGAGCAGGACCTCGCGCTCCGCCAGCGCTTCCCGCACGAGGCGAAACTCATAGTGTTCGAGATATCTGAGGCCACCGTGAATGAGCTTCGAACTCGCCGATGACGTTGCGCCCGCCAGATCACCGGCTTCGGCAAGCAGCACCTTAAGTCCGCGCGTCGCAGCATCGGCGGCGATGCCGGCGCCGTTGATGCCGCCTCCGATCACGACCAGATCGTAGATCTCCGACGGCATGTGTGTCGTGGCTCCGCCATCATCCGCAGCGAATGAGTTTAGACGACTCACCACGAAGCGCGAGGGCTTAGGCTTGCAGCGGTCGCCGCTCCCGGAACAGCAGGCTGACCGCGACGGCGACGACCAAAGCGGCGGGAACCGCTACGAGAACGATCGCAGCAGGCTTCAGGCCGGCAATGTTGGCCATCGTCGCCGCATGCTCCCTGAGCGCCGCCCAGGCAGCGGCTTGCGCCTGCTGATCGGACGCCGCCGCAAACGCTGTGTTGAGATCGGTAAAACGCTCGAACGCCTCCTCTCCGGCGTCCGAGTAGGCTCCGAAAAGATTGACGAATTCGACCGGCCAGACGTGAGCCCCGATGAGATAGGCTCCGGCAATCAGCGCGCCGACGAGAATCGCTGCCACGGCGCCTGTCGAATTCATATGACGCCAATGAAGCCCGAGAACGAGCGGCACGAACAATCCGGCCGCGAGTAATCCCAGCCCCTCAGCCAGAAGCACGCCGCTTCCGACCGTCTCGAAGTTGGCGATGACGGCCGCCACAACCAGCACGCCGGCGCCAAGGCTCGCCGAACGAAAATCCAACGCAATCGGCTTCGGCAAAGCGCGCATCCGGATTTCCGCGTCGGCACCGCCAAGCCCGGCGACGAGCGCCTTCCCGGCGAACAGCGCCGCCAGCAAAATGGCGAACAGAAGCGGATACTGCAGCGAGCGTTCGAGACCGGCAATGAGTGGCGCCGCGACGACGAAACCGTCCGTCGAGAAATTGAAATCCTGAAGTCTTAGAAATCCGCGCTGTTCCGGCGCTTTGGCGCAGGCGGCAGCGAGCTGCTCGGGCGAACGCGAATTGGCACCGCAAACCTTGGTCCACCCAAGCCCGCTTGCTTCCGCGATCGTCTGCGGAACGGCCGCATTTTCGATGCCTTTCGCAATCGTCTTTTCGAACGCAACGCGAGAGTAGACGGCGAGAGGCGGCAAGCTGGCGACGGCAATGGCGACGGCCGCCAGCGCCCAGGTCGTCCGCCGCACCGCCGCTCCCGGCGCGACCACAGCCTGTGAAAGATGACGCCCGAGGAGATGCGGCGCGGCGACAATTCCGAATGCGACCGACAGCGTCAACCCCGCGAAATTCCGCATTGAAAGCTGCAAGAACGGCGACGTCATCGATGTCAGCGAATCGACGTCGGCGAGGCGATTGATCATCAGCGTCATGTTGAGGCTGAGATGATTTTCAAGAGCGGCGCCGAGGGTGAGATGCGGAATGGTCCATCCTCGCGCACGCGCCGCGATCGCCGTCAGCGTAATCAGGAGGCCCGCCAGAACAACGATGAACCCGGCGCCCGCAGCCGTTCGAAGCATCAGGAGACTTCCGAGGAGCCAAATCGCGGCGACGGCCAGCGCCACCCACGTTACGGCATCTGACAAATCGGTCCGCGTCAGACCTTGCAGCGCATAGGCCCCAGCCTTGAGATTGGCCGCGAGAATGAGCACCGTCGCGACCGCCGTAATCAGCAGAGCCAGCCGTCGGGCCGCGCCGCTGCCATAGCGAATGGCAAAGAAGCCGCTGATGGACCGCGCCGGATAGAGAACAAATCGCGGCGCGACGAGAATGGCGAGCAGCGCCATGCCGGCGACCAGCCCCAGCGGCAGCGCCAGGCCGTCATACCCGATGGCCGCAATATAGCCGGTGAATCCCAGAAGCACCGCAGCGCCGAGCGCCTCGCTCGCGAATGCGAGGGAGGGCCATATGCGCTCCTCGGAGGCGTTGCCACCGGCGCGCCACGCATAGGCAAAGGCCAGCGCCACGAGCGCCAGGATCGCACCCTGCGCCGTCACCCAAAAGCCGAGCGGCATGCCTCCCGGACGAAAGAAATTGAGTTGCAGCGCCGACAACGGCAGCGCGACGGCCAAGATCAGCCAAAGCGCGACGCTTCCGACGATCAGACGGCGCGAGGGTCGGCTTGCACCGGTAATGTCCCCTTGGCGGCCCATCCTCTCCCCTTCGTCGTCCAGCGTAATCGTGCGGCGCGCGTTATTGCCGCGAGAAAGACGCCTCGATCAAGGCGGCACGCACGTTTGGAACGGCAATTTAGCGGCAATCGTGGAAATCCGCCCTGGCGCAGACGACGCACGGGGCCGCCGGCCGGAGATGCGGAAGATCAAAAGACATCGGGGTGGCACTCTTGTCGGTGCCACCCCGATAATTTCGTCCCTAGACTTGGACCTTTATTCGTTTTTTTTGCCCCTGCGACCCGGTCCGTCGTGTCGCAAGCGGGCGCACCATGTACCATCGCGACTTCTGCGTCAAGTCACCGCGCGACATAAATAATTTGAAGGTCCGTAGGCAAAAAATCTGTTCACTGCGAATGATCGCCGTGGTGCATTTCGCCGTTCATTTCATGGGGTGACATCATCTTGTCATGAGACATGGAATCCATCGTCCCATCGTGCTGATGCCCCATGTTTTCCGGGCTCATCGCAGCCATCGACTCGACTTTTGCCTGCGTCGTGATCGCACCGGCCTTCTCGAATGTCAGCGTCAGATCGACGACATCGCCCTGCTTGAGCGGATGCTTCAAATCGAAAAGCATGATGTGCTCACCCATCGGCTTTAGGACATGCGTTTCGCCGGGTTTGAGATCGATTCCGTCGAGGCGGCGCATTTTCATGATGCCATCGACCATCGAGCTGCTGTGGACCTCGGCCCGCCCTGCAACCGGCGAAGAAATGCCCGTCAGCCGATCGCTCGTGTCCTTGTCCGTTCGGATCGTGAGAAATGCCGCGCCGACCGTCGCTCCGGCCGGCGTCTCCCGCGCCCAGGGCTGTTCGACGGTGACGCCCTTGCTCGTTGCCTCATCTGCTTGGGCCGCGGCAGCCGGCACCAGAGCCAGCAAACTCAAAATAACAATTTTCAGGCGCATGTCCGGCGTCTCCTACGAGTAGAATTGGAACGAGCAAACAAGCCGGATGCGTGCGGTCCAGGCCTGCGACACCGCAACCTTTAACCTCCGGCAAGGCGGTCTGTGCTAGAAACTAGCCGTCTTTCAATGGCATTGGACCTTAACGAATTGTCACCGGCCAAACGCATCCTTCTGGTCATCGGCGGCGGCATCGCGGCCTACAAGTGCCTGGATCTCATCCGGCGCCTGCGCGAGCGCGGCCACTCCGTCCGCGCCGTGATGACCAGCGCCGCCCAAAAATTCGTGACGCCCCTGTCGGTCTCCGCCCTGACGAACGAGCGCGTCTTTACCGACCTTTTCGACCTCGATGATGAGCGCGAAATCGGCCACATCCGGCTTGCCCGCGATTCCGATCTGATCGTCGTCGCTCCGGCAACCGCCGACCTGATCGCCCGCATGGCTGGCGGCCACGCTGGCGATCTCGCGACCGCGATTCTGCTTGCGACCGACAAACACGTTCTTGTTGCGCCCGCGATGAACCCGCGCATGTGGCTGCATCCCGCGACCCGCCGCAACGTCGATCAATTGCGGCGCGATGGCATTCTGTTCGTCGGTCCCGCGACGGGCGAGATGGCCGAGCGTGGCGAGGCTGGACCTGGACGCCTTGCCGAAGTCCCCGATTTGCTTGCGGCCATCGAAAGCGCGCTCGCCGTCGACGCCAACGACAAACCGCTGGCCGGTCGTCATGTCGTCGTTACGAGCGGGCCGACGCATGAACCGATTGATCCGGTGCGCTACCTCGCCAATCGTTCCTCAGGCAAGCAGGGCCACGAGTTGGCCGCCGCCGCCGCCAAGCTCGGCGCCAATGTGACGTTGGTGTCAGGCCCGGTAGCGCTCGCCGAGCCTGTTGGCGTTCGCGTCGTACGCGTCACGACCGCAGCCGAAATGCTGACGGCCGTTGAAGCCGCTTTGCCCGCCGACATCGCTATTTTCGCGGCGGCCGTTGCCGACTGGCGCGCCGCGACGCAGAGCCCCGCAAAAATTAAAAAATCCTCCGGCAACGTCCCGCCCTCTTTGGCACTCAGCGAGAACCCGGACATTCTGAAAACCGTCGCGCACATGAGAAAGAACCGGCCCGCGCTTGTCATCGGCTTCGCAGCCGAAACGAACGATGTTCTGGCGCACGCGAGGAAGAAGCTGAAATCGAAAGGCGCCGACTGGATCGTGGCGAATGATGTTTCACCACAAACCGGCATCATGGGCGGCGATCGCAACACCGTGCATCTGCTCACCAATGCGGGTGTCGAAAGCTGGCCTGAAATGAGCAAATGCGACGTCGCTGCGAAAATCATCGAACGCGCAGCCAAGGAACTTGCCGCGCTTAAGCGAGCCGCCGCCGAATGAGCAAGCGGCCAAAATCTGCGAGCGTCAAAGTCAAAGTCCGGCGATTGCAGCATGCCGATGGACTTCCGCTGCCCGAGTACCAGACGGCGGAAGCCGCAGGCTTCGATTTGCTGGCTGCTGTCCCGCTCGATGCACCCGTCAAGCTCGCGCCCGGCGATCGCGCCTTGATCCCGACCGGCCTCATTTTCGAATTGCCGGCGGGGAGCGAAGCGCAGGTGCGGCCGAGATCGGGCCTGGCCGCAAAGTTCGGCATCACCGTCCTGAATAGCCCCGGCACAATCGACGCCGACTATCGCGGCGAGGTTTCCGTTATCTTGATCAATCTCGGGAAAGAGCCTTTCGCCATCCAGCGCGGCGAACGCATCGCACAAATGATCGTTGCACCGATAACGCGCGCTCGATTGCGCGAAACCGCCAGACTTTCCGATACCGAGCGCGGCGCCGGAGGTTTCGGCTCGACGGGAACGAGTGCCCTGCCATCCTCCGAGCCGATCAAAAAGCGGAAACCCGTTGCGAGTCCTCGTTCGCGCAAGAAATCAGAATCTTCCGCGAAATCCCGCAAGCGCTGAGCAAGCGGCGCAATACGCATTAAGCCTTTGGAATCGCGTGCAAGCTCTTGAGGCCGGGCGTCGAACCTGCGAAAACCGGCACCGCAACCCAATCGCGCCCTTCAGACAACAACGCAGATCGAGATCCCGCCATGACAAAATCGCTTGAGATCAAGA
>DATLJG010000432.1:0-6268 GCA_035538995.1 Hyphomicrobium sp.
AAGTGACGCGACGAGGGCCGTCATCAAGACCGGTCGAAGACGAGTGATCGCTCCTTTTAGAATAGCGTCTCGCTGCGCGACGCCTTCCTGCATAAGTTGGTTGATGCTCGTCAACATAACCAGTCCATTGAGAACAGCGACACCGGATAAGGCAATAAACCCAACGGCTGCCGATATCGAGAACGGCATGTCGCGAAGCCATAGCGCGAGAATGCCACCGGTCAGGGCGAGCGGTACGGCTGTAAAGACAAGAACCGCATCGCGCGCAGAACCGAGCGCGGAATACAGCAAGAGGAAGATCACAAAGAAGCACGCCGGCACAACGATCATCATTCTTTGCTGGGCCGCCGCCAAATTTTCAAATTGGCCACCCCAGGAGATGTAGTAGCCAGCCGGTAGCTTAAGTTGAGTGGCGACCTTTTGCTGGGCTTCGGCAACGACTGACGCGATGTCACGGCCGCGGATGTTTGCCGTGACGACGACGCGCCGCTTGCCATTGTCTCGGCTGACCTGATTAGGCCCTTCAGTAAACAGGAATTCCGCCACCTGTTCCAATAAGATCGAGGACGTTCGGCCATTGCGATCGGGCGGAAGAGATACCGGCAGGTGTTTGAGCTTCTCTACGTCGGCGCGAAAATTGTCCGACAGCCGAACGACGATTGGATAGCGACGATCGCCTTCGAACACAACGCCGGCATTACGACCGCCGATGGCTGCCCCGATGACGTCTTGCACGGCTTGCACGCTCAGTCCCAGTCGGGCAATTTCCTCTTGCTTCAACTTGATTTCAAGAAAAGGCAGACCGGATGTCTGCTCGACGCTGATGTCGGTCGCGCCCGCCGTGCTCCGAAGTATACCCGCGACCTGATTTGCCACTCGTAGCATTGGCTCGAATTCCTCGCCAAAGACCTTAACTGCAAGATCTCCCCTGGCGCCAGCCAGGAGCTCGTTGAATCGCATCTGAATTGGTTGCGAAAAGACGAGATTATTGCCCGGCTGCTTCTCGATTGCCGATTGGATCGTTGTGATGAGTTCGTTCTTGCCGAGATCAGGATCGGGCCATTGATCCGAGGGCTTCAAAATGATGAACGTGTCCGAAACATTGGGTGGCATTGGATCGGAGGCGACTTCAGCGGTTCCCGTCTTCGAGTAGACGAAGGCAACCTCGGGAAAGCGGCTCACGACCTTTTCCAAGCCCAATTGCATTTGCTGCGACTGGGACAGCGACGTGCTCGGGATGCGTATCGCATGCATCGCGATATTCTTTTCGTCCAGCGTCGGAATGAACTCCTGGCCAAGCTGCGAGAAAAGCACGGCCGACAAGGCGAAAAGCGCAACCGCGCCGCCCACGAACATCAGGGGCAGACGTAACGCAGAAAAAAGTACCGGCGTGTAAAGACGCTTGAGAAAACGAATAAGCCAATTCTCTCTTTCTTCCACTTTCCCGGATATCGCAATGGCGATGGCAGCCGGAACAAACGTCAGCGAAAGAACAAACGCCGCAATAAGAGCGATGATGACTGTCAGAGCCATCGGTTCGAACATTTTCCCTTCGATACCGCTGAAGGTCAGCAACGGAACGTAGACAAGGATGATGATCGCCTGCCCGTATACCGAGGGCTTGATCATTTCTTCAGAAGATCGGATGACCGTTTGCAGCCTCTCTTGAAGCTTGAGCCTCCTGCCGAGTTCGTGTTGGTGTTCCGCGATTCGCCGCAGCGTGTTTTCTGCGATGATAACCGCACCATCGACAATGAGGCCAAAATCCAACGCGCCCAAGCTCATCAAGTTGGCGCTGATTTTTGTATACACCATCCCTGTCATCGTAAGCAGCATGGCCAGCGGAATGACCATTGCGGTGATGAGCGCGGCGCGAAAATTTCCGAGAAGGAGAAAGAGAACGAGAATTACGAGTAAGGCGCCCTCCGCGAGATTCTTGCTGACCGTTGCGATCGTGGCATCGACCAACAATGTTCGATTGAGGACGGTCTGAACGACGACTCCTGCAGGCAGGCTCGCTTGTATCTCCTTCATCTTCGCATCTACAGCCGCCGAGACAGCGCGGCTGTTCCCGCCAATGAGCATCATCGCCGTTCCAACGACGACTTCCTTGCCGTTCTCACTCGCGCTGCCCGTCCGCACCTCTTTTCCGATGCTGACCTTCGCGACGTCCTTGATGCGAACGGCGACTCCCTCGCGCGTGGCGACGACAACGTTGGCAATTTGCTCCGCCGACGTCAGGCGGCCCGTACTTAAGACCGCGTAGCCTTCGCCATTGCGTTCGATGTAGCCGGCTCCGCGGCTGGCATTGTTTCGCTCGAGTGCCTGCGCCATATCGGAAAATGAAATGTTCAATGCCGTCAAACGAGCGGGGTCTGGCTCAACCAGATATTGCTTCTCAAAGCCGCCGATGACGTCTATTCCCGCCACTCCAGGTACCGTGATCATTTGAGGCCGGATGATCCAGTCCTGCACCGTCCGAAGATAAGCGGCGCGCTCGACTTCGGTCGTCAAACTTTGTCCTTCAGGTGTGAGGTAGCTGCCGTCGGCCTGAAATCCGGGTTTGCCGACTTCCTCATCACCTGGCTTGGGCGACGCATACTTCACCGTCCACATATAGATTTCGCCGAGGCCCGTTGAGAGGGGACCTAGTTTTGGCGTGACCCCTTCGGGGAGATTCTCTTCCGCCTGCCGCAATCTCTCACCGACTTGCTGTCTGGTGAAATAGTTATCGGTGCTCTCGGAGAAAACGGCGGTCACTTGCGAAAAGCCGTTGCGAGACAGCGAGCGCGTGTAGTCAAGGCCAGGGATGCCCGCGAGCGCCGTTTCGATCGGAAACGTAATTTGTTTTTCGACATCGATTGGCGAGAGAGAGGGTGCAACGGTATTAATTTGCACCTGATTGTTGGTGATGTCTGGCACGGCATCAATCGGGAGCTTCTGCAGCGAGAAGACGCCGTAGACGGCCGCTCCGAGCGTCAGCAAAACGACCAGCCAGCGCTGTTGAACAGAGAATGTGAGTAGACGCGAGATCATCAGAAAATCCTCGGACTAGTGATGGTGCTCAGCTTCAGATTTCCCGAGCTCGGCCTTTAGTAGAAATGTGTTGGCCGTGGCGATGAGTTCGCCCGCCGTAAGTCCAGACACAATCTCGGCGGAGTGATCGTCGCCCTTGCCGACGTCGACCTGACGGGCCTCAAATCCAGCATCGGTGCGGACGAAGACGCGATCCTCGCCTTTAATGCTTTGGATGGCGTCTTTAGGAACGACGATTTCGGCTTTTGTCTCAGCCACGGCAATTTCGGCGGTCACGAACGATCCGGGTCGCCATATACCCCCGCTATTTTCGACGGATGCAATGACTCGCGCGGAACGCGTGTCCTGATTGAGCACGGGGCTCGTGAAGATAATTGTCCCGACCGAGCGATGATTGCCGTCGTTGGTATCGATGTTGACGTGTTGACCTTCCTGGATTTGCGAAAGGTCTTGCGTTGAAACAGTGAGCTCGACCCAAACTTTCATCAGGTCCGCGATTGCGTAAAGCTCGTGCGCCTGCCCCTCTCCACCCATCGGCGTCCCGATGTCGACCAGCTGCTCGACAATACGTCCGCCGATAGGAGCTTTGATTTCATAGCGCTCCAGACCACTGCTTGGTTTTTCCCCTCCCGCTAGCTTCGCTACAATCTCGTCGCCGACCCCCAATGCCGATAGCTTTTGCCGAGCCACGTCGCGACGGACTTGCGCTTCTTGATACGTCGCCTCTGCCTTGAGAAGCGCCTGTTCGGAGGTGACCTTCTTTTCCCAGAGAATCTTCTGGCGCTGATAAAGAGTATCCTGCAGCCGAAAATTGACGATCGCGGCGATGTATTCGCTCTTCGCGTCGGCAACCTCGCGACTATCCAAGATGGCGATGATCTCGCCGGCGGATACCGGATCACCCAATCGCTTCTTTAGTTCCGCAACCGTCCCGACGACCTTCGACGGCACGCGCGCGACCCGATTACGATCAGGCATGATCGTGCCAGGCACACGAAGCCGACTTTTTATGACGCCGGATTTCGCCGGCTTCACTTCGATATTGGCGGCGCCGATTTGCTCGGCATCCATTGCGATGCCGCCCTCATCGTCATTGTGGCTCTCCTCATGTGAAGCAGGATTGCCATTCGCCGCCTTGGGTTCTTTTTTAGAGCCTCCGCCGTGCTCGTGATCCGCATGATGGCGGGAGTGATCGCCTTGCTCTTCCTGCGGTATCGACGGAGTCGATTCCACGACATGCAAATACGCTCCGAGATCTCTCAATCTCGAAGGCATATCAGTCGTTTCTGCCAATACGGCACCAAGAATAATGCCGGTGCCGAGACCGGCCGCCAGATAAACGTGTTTCATGAATGACGATCCAAACTGCTCGCTCCGTTGGTTTCATTGCGATGTCAGTGAGACGGGCCATGCCGTCTCACTGCGTCACATCGCTGAACGCCAACGCCATTTGGGTTTATGACGACCACGATCATCTCGACCGGCGTTCGCGCTTGTGCGTGCAATCCGCTGAAGCTCGATCGCAAGGAACTTCTTGCCGCCACTTGCGATGATCCGGCCTATCCGAGAAAGGCGGCCACACAGCCGGAAGCCGATCCTTCTTATGGCAATACGTTCTTCTTGGCTGATTGTGGCAGTGGCGATAGTCACGCGCGTCAGCCACCACAATGTCCTTTTGCGTTGTGACTGCGTGTGCCGACGACACTAACGAGAAACATGCTGCGGCCACGAGTGTGAGTTTCGTCGTCACGTTGTGCTTCACTTCGATGTTCTTCATTGCTTTATCCTTGCGGACGTTTGCCTGCGCCGCGCGTCTTGTTCGGTCCAGCCAGGCATCGTCACGCGCGTGTTGACGCGATATTGCGCAAACGGTTTGATGATCAAAAACGGAAGGCTGCGCATTGTTTCGCGACGATTTTCTAACGCCGCGAGTGATGCACGAAGGCGCTGAGCGCTAATTCAAAAGCACGATCGTTCGTAGAGCCGCGAGTGCGGGATCGCGAACGCTCTCGTAATCAAACGGACGCCATGGAAATTGCGGCCATAAGACTCCAGCCCGCCACGAGTGCTCTCGGCCAATATCGGCGAAAGGCACGTGCCGAGGCTGCGGAGGTTTACACGTCGCTGTTGGCGAATCCGGCCGAACCGTCTCCGCGAAAATTAGGTGATCAATACAAGAGGGTTCGGTTGAGCGAAAAGCCGTGGCACCAATCGATATATCTTCGAGAGTTAGCGCGTGTTGCTTGATGTGTTCGAGCTTTTCGCCGTGTACCCATTCGATGGCATGATGGCCATTTTGACCGAAGCAATTGCGAAGAGATCCCGATAAAGCCGCCGTCAAAACCAGGACGGCAAGTATCACCTGCACGGTGACGCGGCCGAAAGGCGTGAACCGAGATATTCCCGTGCTGTTATTTCGAACGTGATGAACTCCGGTCATCATTCGTCGAGCACCCCCAGTCCACGACGCGCGCCCGCATCATTGGGATTTAACCTCAGAGCGCTCTCAAAATCCTTTTTAGCCGGTCCAGCTTGGCCCAGTTTGAGATAGACCAAGCCACGCTCGGTAAAGGACGCACGGTGGCTGGAATCCAATTCCAAAGCCCTCGAAAATTCTGCAATCGCCCCGTCGAGTCGCCCCGATTGCGCATACAGCGTGCCTCTCATAAACGGGATTGCCGGATCACGAGGACGTAGCTCTTCAGCGCTGTTGAGATCTGCACGGGCGTCGTTAGTGCGATTTAGAGACATGTAGAGACGCGCACGATTGACCAACGCCTCGGGCAAATTCGGATCGAGTGCCAGTGCTTCGTTGAAATCTTCAAGCGCACCATTGCCATCACCGGCTTTTCCGCGCGCAAGCCCTCGGTTGTAGAACACACGGGCATCGTGTGGCTTGAGACGTGCCAACTCCGAATAGGCGGTGACCGCCAATGGATAGTTAGCCGCTGCGAATGCACCTTTACCGCGTTCGGCCCATATTTGAGCCTGTTGGTTGCGACGTTCGTCCCTCTCATTCGGATAGCTTTCCAGTGCGCGTGCAGGCGCCGGAGCCATGATTGAGACCATTATGATGGTCACGATCGCGCTGGATCTGCGAGGTGGACGGCAAACACGTACGTCATCGACGCGCGGCGTCGCGGAATGATCTCTCATTCCTCATCTCCATCGTTCTGTCTGAGATAGGTAAAGGCTCACGCTCAGTACTGAGCGGTCCAAAGCTCTAAATCAG
>DATLJG010000433.1:0-5730 GCA_035538995.1 Hyphomicrobium sp.
CACCTATAATTGGGATGCCGAGGATTACGGCTCGGCACGTCATTTCGGGCATCTGGCGTTCGAGGTGGACGATATCTACGCGACGTGTGCAAAGCTGCAGGCGTCCGGCGTGACGATCAACCGGCCGCCGCGCGACGGGCATATGGCGTTCGTGCGCTCGCCGGATCTCATTTCCGTCGAGCTGCTGCAGAAGGGCCAAGCCTTGCCGCCGCAAGAACCCTGGGCATCAATGCAAAACACAGGCGTTTGGTGAGTTCCGCGTCTTTAACGGGCCGCCGCCATGTTGCGATCATCGGCGCGGGGCCCGCCGGGTTGTTCGCGGCCGAAACAATCGCGCGTCAGGGCCACGGCGTGACCGTGTTCGAGCGGATGGCGTCCCCTGCGCGTAAATTTCTGCTCGCTGGGCGCGGCGGATTGAATCTCACGCATAGCGAAGCGCTCGCAGAATTTCTGAAGCGCTATGGCGCAGGTGCGGCGGACATCCAGAAAATTGTCGAAGCGTTTCCGCCGGAGCAGCTCATCGCCTGGGCAAACGATCTCGGCGCGGAAACGTTCGTCGGAACGAGCGGACGGGTGTTTCCTCGCGCTATGAAAGCGTCGCCGCTGCTGCGTGCGTGGCTGCGCCGTCTCGACGATCTCGGCGTCACCATCAAAACGCGGCATCGTTGGACGGGCTTTGGCGCAGCCGGAGCGCTGATCTTCGCGCTTGCCGACGGATCGACAATCGATATCACGCCGGACGCTGCCCTGTTCGCTCTTGGCGGGGCGAGCTGGCCTCGGCTTGGCTCGGACGGGCTCTGGACCGGCGCGTTTGAAGACGCCGGCGTAGCGGTAACTCAGCTTGCTCCGGCCAACTGCGGCGTCGTCATTGCCTGGTCGCCCATTTTCAAATCGCGCTTCGAAGGCTCGGCTCTGAAACGCATCGCGTTGAGTATCGGCGGCAGCACCCAGCGCGGCGAAGCCATTATTACGCGCAACGGCCTCGAAGGTGGCGCGGTCTACGCGCTTGGCCCCCAAATTCGCGCGGCGCTGGCGCGGGACGGCGTTGCCGCGCTTGTCGTCGATCTCAAGCCGGACATGACGCACGATGAACTGGCATCGCGCCTTGCGAAGCCGCGCGGCAAGGAGACGATGACGAATTTTCTGCGCAAGAACGCGCGTCTCGATTCCGCGGCGGTTGGATTGTTGCGCGAAGCCGAGCTGCCCGAAGGGAGCGATGCTCTGGCGTCGCACATCAAGGCCGTGCCGCTTCGCGTCACTGGGCTGGCCGGTCTTGAACGGGCGATCTCGACGGCGGGCGGCATCGCCTGGACGGCGGTCGACGCGCATTTAATGCTCCACGACAGGCCCGGTGTGTTCGTTGCCGGTGAAATGCTCGACTGGGAAGCGCCGACGGGCGGCTACCTGCTGCAGGGAACATTCGCGACAGCGGCTCAGGCTGCCAGCGGGATCATGGATTGGCTGGCGTCATCGAGCGGCGGCGGGGACCGCTAACCACCCGGCACCTCGAATTCGTCGGACTGCGCGCCCCGAAGCGCTTGAGGCTCGGCGGCTTTTTGTTGCAGGCGCTGACTCAAATTCCTTCCGATAAAGCAATTCATTGCTTCACTGAGGCCAAAAGTAGGAACAGGCCGCCGCCAGATCGCGCAGCCTTGGATGCTCATGCTCAGAAAGCATCGACAAGCAAACGGCCTTTTGAAGCGACTTTAAGAAATAATATGCTATGCAGTGGTAGGAATAAGCCTTTTCAGGAGAATGTTTTACCCTTATGTATCGGGCTCCGGAGGTCTTCATGACTCTATTCGAAACCGCTGCGTCCACATCGCGTGGGTCGCCGCCAGACGCTCATTCCGCAGCGCAGCAAGCCAAGGCAGCGGCGCTTGATGCCACGCTCGCCGGGCTGGCGACGCTGGAGGAGCGCATCCAGGCGATCCGCGCCGCCATTGACGGTCCGGTCGCTTTTTCGACGAGCCTTGGCATCGAAGACCAAGCCATCACCCACGGAATTGCAGCAACGGGCGCGGACATCGACATCTTCACGCTCGACACCGGCCGCCATTTTCCCGAGACGCTCGACACGCTGTTCGATACCGAAGGCAAATATGGCCTGAAGATCCGCGTCATGTATCCCGATGCGGCCGAAGTCGAGGAGCTTGTCGCCAACGACGGCATTTACGGCTTTCGCTATTCCGTCGAAGCGCGCAAGGCCTGCTGCGAAATCCGCAAGGTGCGTCCGCTGAACCGCGCATTGAAAGGCGCTGCGGCCTGGATCACCGGACTTCGCCGCGAACAATCGCAAGGGCGCGCGCATGTTCCGTTCGCGACCTACGACGCCGCGCAGAAGCTCATCAAGGTGAACCCAATCGCGGACTGGAGTCTCTCGACACTCGAGGACTACGTCGCGGCCAACAAAATTCCCATCAACGCGCTGCACGCCAAAGGCTTCCCGTCCATTGGCTGCCAGCCATGCACGCGCGCCATCAAACCCGGCGAGGACATTCGCGCCGGGCGCTGGTGGTGGGAAAACGAAAACGGAAAAGAGTGCGGACTTCACACGCAAGGTGAAGATCCGGGATTTGAACCAAAGGATCATGCCGCATGACGGCCTCGCCCTCTCATCTCGATCTGCTCGAAGCAGAAAGCATCCATATCTTTCGCGAGGCGGCGGCACAGTTCCGCAAGCCGGTGATGCTGTATTCGATCGGCAAAGATTCGACCGTCCTACTGCACCTGGCTCGCAAGGCGTTCTTTCCGCAGGCTGTGCCCTTCCCGTTGCTGCATGTCGATACGACGTGGAAGTTTCGCGAGATGATCGAGTTTCGCGATCGGACGGCGAAAGAGCTCAACCTCGACCTGATCGTTCACACCAATCAAGACGGCGTCAAGCGCGGCATCAACCCGATCGACCATGCGCCTTCGATTCACACCGACGTGATGAAAACGCAGGCGCTGAAGCAGGCACTTGATAAATACGGTTTCGACGGTGCATTCGGTGGCGCACGCCGCGATGAAGAAGCGAGCCGCGCCAAAGAGCGTGTCTTCTCTTTCCGTGCCGCCGGTCATCGCTGGGATCCGCGCCGCCAACGTCCAGAGATGTGGCATCTGCTCAACGGACGCCTCGGCACGGGCGAGACGGTCCGCGTCTTCCCGATGTCGAACTGGACCGAAAAAGACGTGTGGCGCTACATCCTGCGCGAGAAACTCGATGTCGTGCCTCTCTATCTTGCGGCGGAGCGCCCAACCCTCATCCGCAACGGTCAGCTGCTGATGCAGGACGACGAACGGCTGCAACCGCGTGACGGTGAAAAAATCGAGATGCGCAAGATTCGCTTCCGCACGCTTGGCTGTTATCCGCTGACTGCGGCGGTCGAGTCCGATGCCGACACGATCGAAGCCGTCGTCGCCGAGACCATCAACGCGCAAACATCCGAACGCCAGGGCCGTCTGATCGACCACGATCAGGCCGGTGCAATGGAAAAGAAAAAGCAGGAAGGCTACTTCTAATGACCGTCCACGCTCTGAAAGCCAAGCCTGCGCTGGAGATAGAGACACCGGCTCGCACGCAAGACGTTCCTAATCTCGTCCGCGAGCTTGGCGGCATCACGCATCTTCTGACGTGCGGCTCCGTTGACGACGGCAAATCGACGTTGATCGGGCGCATGCTTTGGGATGCCTCGGATCTTTACGAGGATCAGCGCGAGAACGTTCGCCGCTCGGGGCGCAAAGCCGCCGGCACGGATCTTCCTGATTTCTCGATGCTGCTCGATGGCCTCGTTGCGGAACGCGAGCAAGGCATCACGATCGATATCGCGTGGAAGTATTTCGACACCGATACACGGCGCTTTGTCATCATCGACTCGCCAGGACACGAGCAGTACACGCGCAACATGGCATCGGGCGCTTCCCACGCCGACGTCGCAATCGTGCTGGTCGATGCGCGCTCGGGCGTCAAGAAGCAGACGAAGCGGCACGCCGCGATCCTCGATCTCGTCGGCGTCAAGCACGTCGTGCTCGCCGTCAACAAGATGGATCTGGTCGGCTGGTCGGAAGAGGTCTTCCGCAAGATCGAAGCCGATTTCCGCACGCTCTGCTGGAAGTTCAATTTCTGGGATTCGACGGCCATTCCATTATCGGCCGTCTTCGGCGACAACGTCTCGTCGCCGTCTCAGAACATGGGCTGGTACAGCGGTCCGACTCTCATTCAGCAGCTTGAGAAGGTGCCGAGCCGCGTGAGCGAAGCCGGCTCCGTGTTTCGGTTTCCGGTTCAGATGGTGCTGCGCGACGGACAGGATTTCCGTGGGCTTGCAGGCACGGTCACGTCGGGCTCGATCAGCGTTGGCGATGTCGTCACCGATGTTTTGAGCAACGCCGGCGGCAAGGTCATCCGCATCGCGACATTCGATCGTGATCTCCAGACCGCAAGCGCGGGAGACGCCGTTTCGCTGCAGCTTGACGTCGATATCGACGTTTCGCGCGGCGCGGTGCTGTCGAAGCCGGAAATGCGGCCCGTGGCGGCGCAAACCGTCGAAGCGCGGTTCGTCTGGCTTTCCGAGGACGCTTACAGTCCGACCGCCGGTTACCTGCTCCGCACCTCGACCGACCTCATCCCGATTTCGAATGTCGAAATCAAAGCGCTGCTCGATCTCGAAACGATGGCATCGCGACCGGCGCGCACGTGCGCCGCCAACGATATCGCCATCGCCAAGATTTCCTTGGGCCGGGCAGCGGCCATCGATGTCTTCTCCGAAACGCCGGAGACCGGAACGCTGCTGCTTGTCGACTCGGTATCGGGTGCGACGGTTGCCGGCGGCATCGCAACCTCCGTCGATTCCAAGGCGGAAGCACCGAGCGAAGGTCACTTCGTACTGAAGCGCGATATGCTCGCCAACGGGCTCAATCGCGATCTATCGATGAGTTCGAAGGATCGCGAAGAGTTCATGCGGCGTGCCAACGAGGTGGCGATCATCCTGCGCGCCGCGGGCGTTTCAGTTGCGATCGAACCGCCGCCTCTGGTGGACGATGGCATGGATCCCGGGCTCTGAGTGGTCCGGGCTTCTCGCATGTTCCTTCATGCATGATGCGCCGCAAATATAAGCGCGGGAATTCTGCGATTGCAGACACGCCCATTCTCGCGTACCCAATCCTCTTGCCTTTTTGACCGATTGTGATGCCCGATTTCGATCTGCAAACGCTATGGCCAATGGTCGTTTCGGGCGGCTTCGTCGTGGGATTCCTCGTCGGACTCACCGGAGTCGGCGCCGGCTCGCTGATGACGCCATTCCTGATCACCGGCATCGGCGTGGCGCCGACGCTGGCCGTCGGCACCGATCTGCTTTTTGCCTCTATCACCAAAGCGTCCGCCGTCTGGCCGCATCATAACTTCGGCAACGTCAACTGGCGTCTCGTCGGCTGGCTGGCGATGGGCAGCGTGCCCGGTTCACTTGCCATGCTATTCGCGTTGCATGTGCTTGATCCGGATACGGCGCGCCTGTCGCTGTTGATCAAGGAAGCGCTGGTCGCTGCGCTGATCATTAGCTCGCTCGCGATCCTTCTTTATCCGCTTATTACGCGGCGCAATGCGCAGGTGGTCGAGCCGACGAATGTGCCCGTGCGCCATCTGCCGACGCTGCTGCTTGGTCTCGGACTCGGTTCGATCGTTACGCTGACGTCCGTCGGGGCCGGCGCGATCGGAGTCGTCATTCTGACGCTTCTCTATCCGGGACTAAAGAC
>DATLJG010000434.1:0-3736 GCA_035538995.1 Hyphomicrobium sp.
CTTGCAGCGCGACTTTGAGGCCGACGGCGGCCTGACCCCGGTCAGCGAAACGCGCGTCATGGATCTTAGAACCCGCGCCGTCGACGCCATCAGCGCCGTGCTCGAAGAGCTTGAACTCGCCAAGCCGACAGGCGACATGAAACAGAGCGTCATCGCGGCGTCCGGCTCCGATGAAACACGAACCTTCTCGGGACGTGACGTCGCCGTCATCAGCGAGACAATCAAGGATCGCGGCATCACCGTGATCGACGTCATCAAGGCCCTCGCAAAGCGCGGCTTCGAGGAGGAAGCGGCCAATCTCTTGCAACTCGTGCGGCTGCGCATTTCCGGAGACTACTTGCAAACGTCCGCCGTGGTGCGGGACGGCCACGTTGTTAGCGCCGTCAACGACCCCAACGACTATCATGGTCCCGGCACGGGCTATCGCCTCAGAGACGTGCGCCGCGACGAGATCGTCGCCATACGCGATACGCTCACACGCCAGGAAGTGCTGCGCGTCGAAGCGAATTATAAATCCGCGGAATCGACGCGCATTCTGTATAGCGCCATCGGTCCGGCGGATACTTCGAAAGATGGCCGTGACGTCGTAATCGGCATCAGCCCGGCTTTCGGCATCAAACTCTTCCAGACCGTCGCCGGGCACCCGCTCTCGGCGGTCCTGCGTGCACTGATCACCGGCATCCGTGAAGGTGGCTGCACCGCGCGCGTCGTGCGTATGCGCCATACGGCCGACACCTCGTTTCTCGGCCTGAGCGCCGCCCGGCTGGCCGGCTCCGGCGTCGGCATCGGCATTCAAGCCAAGGGTACGGCCGTCATTCACCAGAAAGACCGGCTGCCGCACAACAACCTTGAGCTATTCTCGAACTCGCCCATCACTAAGCTCGATCACTACCGGCTCATGGGCGCCAACGCAGCCGCCTATGCACGAGGCGATATGCCGGAACCGGTCATCGTGCCGACGCGCGGCGAAGCCATGGGCTCGCGTTACCACGCCCGCGTCTCGCTGATTTACGCCATCGAAACCGAAATGACATCCGAGGGTGCCGCACCTGAGGAAATCGACATTGCATTTCTCGGAGCCGCGGCATGAGCAAGGAGCCTCTTTCGATCGCCGATTATCCGCTGGCGGAAAAACGCCCCGAGATCGTGAAGACGAAGGCGGGCAAAGGCATCGACGACATCACGCTCGACGGCGTGCTGTCCGATCAAGTAACGCTGGAGGACCTGCGCATAACGGGACGCGCGCTCCGGCAGCAAGCCGAAATCTCTCGCGCGGCGGGCCGTCCAACCCTGGCGCAGAATTTCGAGCGCGGCGCCGAACTTGTCGACGTGCCGCAAGACGTCATCATGCGCATCTACGAACTGCTGCGCCCGGGCCGCGCCAAGTCTAAAGACGAACTGCTCGCAGCAGCGAAAGAACTTCGGGACGTCCACGGGGCCGGCGCGGCCGCCGCTTTCATCGAGGAAGCCGCCGAGGTTTACGAGCGTCGCGCCCTTTTCAAGCGACGCTATTAAAAGAGGAACACGCATGAGCTGGAAGACAGCGTACCGTTCCATCTATTACGACGGCGCCCCCGAACCAGACGATCCCGGCGTCGCAAAGTCCCACACAGCCCTCCTCATCATCGACGTTCAAAATACCTACCTCGAGCGCCCCGACCGTGCCTCCTTGTCACCGGAAGACCAGCGCCGCTACGACGCCTGGACGCCCTTCCACCGGCGCATGTACGATATCGTTCTGCCACGCACGGCGGACCTGCTGACGGCCTGCCGAAAGAACGGCGTCGAGTGCCTGTTTGCCCGCATCGCCTGTCACACCAAGGACGGCCGAGACCGGTCACTGTCGCAGCGAATGCCGGGGTGGAACAACCTTCTGCTGCCCAAGGACGAACCGCCGTCCCAGGTCGTCCCGGAGCTAACGCCCGTCGGCGATGAAATCGTGGTCACGAAAACCACGGATAGCGCACTGACCGGCACAAATCTCCGGTTGATCCTCACGAATCTCGGCATAAAAACCGTTGTCTGCTGTGGAATTTTCACGGATCAATGCGTGTCCTCGACTGTCAGGAGCTTGGCGGACGAGAGCTTCAATGTTGTCGTCGTCGAGGACTGCTGCGCCGCCGCCTCGGACGATCTGCACAATAAGGAGCTTGAAATCATCAACATGATCTACTGCCACGTCATGTCGAGCGGCGAATTGAAAGCGCTCATGGGTATCGGCTGAGCCAAGTCAAGTTTTGACAGTATGATGTCAAACTCTTGCGGCCTTTACACATATACCCTGACGATAGAAAGACTGTGCGCTACTCGCGGTCGAAGACCGCAAGCCGGCGGCAAGTCGACCAGGATTTTGACCCGCCAACGACAAACCAACTCCAGGGGGAGTAGCCAACGTGACGTCACCCGTGAGCGGCCTCGAAGCCCAAGAGAGCTTCGACATTAGCAAGGACCATTCGGTCCAAAAACTTCACGCCAAGGCCGTCGGCCTTGTCGGCGTCTTGTTTCTGACCGTTACCGGCGCCGCACCAGAGTCGGCAATGCTTGGCAACGTCCCGTTCGCCGCGGGTTCCGGAAACAGCATCTACGTCCCGGCCGCTTTTCTTCTCGCCACGATCATTCTGACGATCTTCTCCGTCGGCTATGCGGCAATGGCCAGTAAGGTTTCGTCTGTCGGCGGCTTTTATTCTTACATCAGCATGGGCCTCGGCCGCGATGTCGGCATGGCGGCCGGGTTCGCCTCGCTCGCATCCTACAGCGTTTTCGAAGCCTCCCTGACCGGCCTCTTCGCCTATTTTGGAAATGCTTGGCTGCAATCGCATTTTGGCATCAACATTTCCTGGATCTGGCTTTCCCTGATCATGATCCTGCTGATAGCGGTCCTCAGTTATCAGGACGTGCAAATCTCGGCCAAGATTCTCGGCGTGGCTCTGATCCTTGAAGTCGTGGTGCTTCTGGCATTTGACGCCGGCGTCATTCTCGCCAAGGAGGGCACCAACTTCAACATCCAGTCCCTGAACATCGCCAACGTTCTGACACCGGTTGCCGCCCAAAAGGTCGGTTCGGTCGATATCGCGGCTGGCGCCGCGGCCGTCGGTATCTTCATGGCTTTCTGGTCGTGGGTCGGCTTCGAAATGGCGCCAAACTACGCCGAAGAATCCCGCGATCCGAAACGCATTATTCCGCTGTCGCTTTATATCTCGGTTATCGGGCTCGGATTGTTCTATGTCTTCACGAGCTGGTGCGCCGTCTCCGCCTACCCGACGGAAGGGGACATGCTGGCCAAAGCGGTGGGCGATTCAAGCAACTTCTTCATGACGCCGCTCGAACAGTTCGTTGGCAATTGGGCCGTCGAAGCTATGGCGGTCCTCATCCTGACGAGTTCGTTCGCCTGCGGTATGGCCTTCCACAACACGGCGGCGCGCTACATGTATTCGCTTGGCCGTGAAGGCGTGCTTCCTTCCGTGCTCGGCGCAACGCACCCGACGCACAAGAGCCCGCACGTCGCCTCGATCCTTCAGTCTGTTCTGGCGGCCGTGTGGGTCGGTCTGTTCGCATATTTCCTCGGAACCAACGATCCGAACGCGCAAGCCTACGCCACGGTCTACACGATGCTTGCGATCCTCGGCACCATGCTGCTGCTGATCCTGCAAGCCGTCGTCTCGATCGCAATTATCCGGTATTTCCGGGCAAATCATCCGGGCGAAGTGAATATCTTCGCCTCGCTGATCGCGCCGGT
>DATLJG010000435.1:0-2310 GCA_035538995.1 Hyphomicrobium sp.
AGCGACGAGAGCGACTGATCGGGCGCCGCGAAGCAAAGCCGCACACAGCCGACGAGACGCTCGCCGTCATAGGCGCCAAGCTGAATGGTCGTCGCAAGCGCGTCGTAGCGATCGCGATATTCCCCGTCGCTGGGTTCGATATCGTAGCCGATGGCCGAATAGGCGCGCCCACGAAGACGCAACGCCTCCTGAATTTCGGCTTGGCCGTCGAGAATACGCAGCTCGAACGATTTGGCGTTGCCGTGCCAGGAACCTTCTTCGGTCGGCAAGGTATCCTGCCGGGGACGAAACGCCAGTGTCTGCGCCATCGATCCAATTCTCGACTGATTTATGGGAATGCCCGTGAGAGAGTGCCCCGGAGAGATGGAATCCGTCTCGCCCGAATGCGATGCGGCAAAATGTTCTTGCCAAACCTTAAGATGAATTACCGAGACGCTGAGTACAAACGGTTTTTTACAAATCCGTTAAGCCGGAAAAGGGGGCACACGTGACGAAAGATCGAACCGCGCTCGTGAGATCACAGTTCGGCGTCGCCGCAAGCGACTACGCCACCTCGGACGTTCACGCCAAAGGCGAAAGCCTGGCGCGGATCGTCGAGCTTGCTGCGCCGCAGCAAAATTGGCTCGTACTCGACGTGGCAACCGGAGCCGGGCACATGGCCGCCGCGTTCGCTCCGCATGTCGCCAAGGTCACGGCGAGCGACATCACCGATGAGATGCTGGCCGAGGCGGCAAAGCTCGCGGCATCGCGCCAGCTCGGCAACGTCGAAACGGCGAAAGCCGAAGCCGGCGCCCTGCCGTTTGCCGACAAAACTTTCGACCTCGTCTGTTGCCGCCTCGCGGCCCATCACTTTCCTGACCTGCCGCGCTTCGTTGCAGAGGCCGCCCGCGTCTTGAAAGATCAAGGCCGCTTCGCGCTTGTCGATAACGTCGCGCCCGATGCGAAGCAATTGCCGGATGCGTCGGAAACCGAACGCAATGACGCCGTCGCCGCCTACAACGCTTTTGAAAAATTGCGCGATCCGAGCCACGGCTTCGCGCCGCCGCCTGAAACCTGGATCGATGTGTTGCAAGCGGCAGGCTTCAAAATCGTTGCGCGCGAGCAATTCGGCAAGGAACTCGATTTCGAGTCTTGGGTAACGCGCATGCGTTGCGCCCCCGGCACGGTTCGCGAACTCGATCGCATTCTCACGAGTGGCCTCGAAAATCTGCGAACATTCCTCGCGCCACGGCGCGATGAAAACGACGCGCTGTATTTCACGTTGCAGGAGCTTCTGCTGGTCGCGGACAAGATCGGATAAAACGAACCTTTCGGTTCTCCATCACGGCTATTATCTCAATGAGGCAGAGAACCTCGAGGAGCGATACGGAATGTCAAAGACCTGGACCAGTGCCACCGCGCCCACACTGGCGGATTTCGAATCGCTCGCAGCGGACGCATGGGGAAAATTGCCGGTCGAATTTCGAACGACGGTCGGCGATCTCCTGATTCGCGTCGAAGATTTTGCTTCCGACGAAGTGCTCGATGCACTCGGCATCGACGATCCCTTCGAACTGACCGGACTTTATCAGGGCGTCAGCCTTGACCGGCAAAGCACGGCCGACAGCGCCCGCGAACCCGACATGGTCTTCCTCTACCGGCGCGCCATTCTCGACGAATGGGCCGATAGCGAAGAAGAACTAGGCCATCTGGTCGCGCATGTGCTCGTGCACGAGATTGGCCATCATTTCGGCTTCTCGGACGAGGATATGGAGGCTATCGAAGCCGACGTGGCCGTATGAACAGGGTACACGGGACACAGCCCGTTAACCTGCCTGATGTCACAAGTTAGCTATGGTTGAACCATAAGACATTTCGCGCCATGTTGTAGCAACGGGCCGCGTATTGGGCGGGGCATTTCTAGAAAACGGACGTTTGGATGGCTGCGCGGCGTTTCTTCCGTCGTTTCGTCTTGGGCATGGGTATGGGCGCGGCGCTGATGCTGACGCCGGGCGCCGAAGCGCAGGACGCTAAGAACCTGGGCGACGGTATCCCGACGCCGCAGCAATACGTGACCAACGCCGGGGGCGACAGCAAGGTGCTTGCACCGGGCGAGTTCAAGCTCGACGGCCGCCGACAAGTATGCGGCCAGCGCCCGACCGTGATCGACAACAAGCTCGATGATTACGGCGCCGCCTATCCGGGTTTCATCATCATGAATCCGCGGTACCTCGCCAAGGTTTCGACGCCGGTCAAGCAATGGATTTACGCCCACGAGTGCGGCCACCAGTTCCGCGGACAGGACGAAGAGACCGCCGACTGTTTCGCCGT
>DATLJG010000436.1:0-5034 GCA_035538995.1 Hyphomicrobium sp.
CTGGGTTTTTTGCGGTGACGGCGAAATGGATGAGCCGGAAAGCCTTGGCGCCATCTCGCTCGCCGGCCGCGAAAAGCTCGACAATCTGATTTTCGTCATCAACTGCAATCTCCAGCGTCTTGATGGACCGGTGCGCGGCAATGGCAAGATTATTCAGGAACTCGAACGTAATTTTCGCGGTGCGGGTTGGAACGTCATAAAGGTCATCTGGGGAACGCAGTGGGATGATCTGCTGGCGCGCGACACGAGCGGCAAGCTTCGTCACTTGATGGAAGAATGTGTCGACGGTGAATACCAGGTCTTCAAATCGCGTGACGGTGCTTATATCCGCGAACATTTCTTCGGCCGTTATCCGGAGACGGCGGAGCTGGTCGCTGACTGGTCCGATGAAAAGATATGGCGCTTGACGCGCGGTGGTCACGATCCGTCAAAAGTTTATGCCGCCTATCACGCAGCCGTCTCTCATAAAGAGCAGCCGACGTGCATCCTGGCGAAGACCGTCAAGGGCTATGGCATGGGAAATGCGGGCGAGGCGACGATGCTCGCGCATCAATCGAAGAAAATGGACGTCGCCGCGCTCCGGCAGTTTCGTGATCGCTTCAGGGTTCCACTGGATGACGACAAGCTGGAGGAAATTCCGTTCATTCGTTTTCCGAAAGGCTCGCCCGAAGACGATTACCTGCATAAGACACGCCGCGCGCTAGGCGGTTACCTTCCTTCGCGCAGACAAAAATCGATTTCTCTGCCCGTACCGGCGCTTTCGGCATTTGAGCCGCAGTTAAAAGGTTCGGAAGGACGCGAAATATCGACGACGATGGCGTTCGTTCGCATCCTGACGACGCTGATGCGCGACAAGGAACTCGGTCGCCGCATCGTGCCGATCGTTCCGGATGAAAGCCGCACCTTCGGCATGGAGGGCATGTTCCGGCAGTTCGGCATTTTCAGTCAGGTCGGTCAGCTTTACCGGCCGCAGGATGCCGATCAGCTGATGTTCTACAAGGAAGATAAAACCGGACAAATGCTGCAGGAGGGCATCAACGAAGCCGGTGCGATGGCATCCTGGATGGCCGCCGCGACGAGCTACTCAACCTCCAACGTTCCGATGGTTCCGTTCTACATCTTCTATTCGATGTTCGGGTTCCAGCGCGTGGGCGACTTGGCGTGGGCGGCGGGAGATGAACGTTGCCGTGGCTTCTTGCTCGGTGGCACTTCGGGCCGCACGACGCTCAACGGCGAAGGTCTGCAACACCAGGACGGGCACAGCCATATTCTGTCGGCAACCGTCCCGAACTGCATCGCGTACGATCCGGCGTTTGCTTACGAGGTGGCCGTCATTATCCAGGATGGTTTGCGACGCATGCTTACGGATCAGGAGGACGTCTTCTATTATCTGACGCTGCTGAATGAGAACTATGAGCATCCCGCGCTCCCGGAAGGCGTTGAGGAGGGGATTGTCCGGGGCATGTACCTTTTCCGGCGCGCGCCGGAAAAGACGAAAGGCGATAAGGTTCAGCTGATGGGTTCCGGCGCAATTCTGCGCGAGGTAATCGCGGCGGCCGATTTGCTGCGCGACGACTGGAATGTGGCGGCCGATATCTGGAGCGTCACCAGTTTCACTGAGCTGGCGCGCGACGCTTACGACATCGAGCGATGGAATCTGTTGCATCCCGAGGAGCCGCCGCGCGTACCCTACGTGACGCAAAATATCCGTGAGCGTGGTGACGGCCCCGTCATTGCCTCGACTGACTATATGAAGCTCTACGCCAATCAAATACGCGCATCCATTCCCAACCGCTATCGGGTGCTCGGCACTGACGGATACGGACGCTCCGATTATCGCCGCACGCTGCGATCGTTTTTCGAAATCGACCGCTATTTCGTGACGATCGCCACGCTCAAGGAACTCGCGGACGAGAATCGGATTCCATCGAGCAAAGTCGCGGAAGCGATCCGAAAATATGGCATTGATCCCGACAAGCCCAATCCCGCGCGAAGTTGACAACGGACAGGCCCGCAAATGCCGCTCGTAGATGTGAGGGTGCCGAACATTGGCGATTTCGAGAACGTTCCGGTTGTCGAGATACAAGTGAAACCGGGCGATGAGGTGAAATCGGATGATCCTCTGATCACGCTCGAAAGCGACAAGGCGGCGATGGACGTACCTGCGCCGCAGTCGGGTAAGATCGCCGAGATCCTCGTCAAGATCGGCGATAAGGTGAGCGAAGGAAGCGCTATCATCCGGCTCGATGTTGCTGGTGGCGAAGACAAGGAGGAAACAAAATCGGGCAACGGAAAAAGCCAAGCCGTGCGCGCCGAAACCTCAACGGATACCGGCAAAGCATCTCCGCCACCCGCAGCGCGGTCGGAGCCGGAGAAAGAAGATCTGACCGCTCCGAAAAATTTTGGATCGGTGCATGCCAGCCCATCGGTGCGCCGTATCGCACGTGAGCTGGACATAGATCTGACGAAGATCACAGGCACCGGCGATAAAGGCCGCATCACCAGGGACGACGTTAAGAACCACATTGCGCACAGCGAAACAGGCGGAGCTGTAACTTCCGGAATTCCCGAGATTCCCGCACAGGACTTCGCGAAGTATGGCCCCATCGAAACCAAGCCGATGTCGCGGTTGAAGCGATTGACCGGCCCAAATCTACATCGTGCTTGGCTCAACGTTCCGCACGTCACCAACGCCGACGAAGCCGATATCACCGACCTTGAGGAGTATCGCAAAAGCCTCGACGCATCGGCCAAAGCAAAAGGCTACCGCGTCACGCTCGTCGCGTTTCTTTTGAAGTCTGCGGTTTCGGCGCTGAAAGAATACCCGGACGTCAATGCGTCGATCGCGCCAACAAAAGACGCTCTTATCCTCAAGCGCTATTACAACATCGGCGTGGCCGTCGACACGCCCGATGGTCTGGTCGTGCCCGTCATTCGTGACGTCGATCGCAAGGGCATTCTGGAGCTGAGCCAGGAACTGACCAGCGTTTCGGCCCGTATGCGCGAAGGTAAAATTACGCCGACCGATATTCAGGGCAGCACGTTTTCAATTTCAAGCCTCGGCGGAATCGGCGGCACGACATTCACGCCGATCGTCAATGCACCGGAGGTCGCGATCCTTGGGGCGACGCGCGCCAAGATGCAGCCGGTGTGGGATGGTGCAGCCTTTCGGCCGCGCTTGATGCTGCCGCTGTGTCTTTCCTATGATCATCGCGCCGTTGACGGAGCGCTCGCAGCGCGCTTCCTCCGCAAAATTTGCGATGCGCTTGCCGACGTGCGCCAGCTTGTCTTGTAGCGGATTGGAAATACGGAATGGCCAGAAAGGAAATTCGCGTTCCCAATCTCGGCGACTTTAAGGATGTTCCGATTGTTGAAATTCACGTCAAGCCGGGAGCAAACATCGCGCCCGAGGATCCGCTGGTCACGCTTGAGAACGAAAAGGCAGCATTCGACGTTCCGGCCCCAGTAGGCGGCACAGTCATTGAGGTGCTCGTCAAGGTCGGCGACATCGTCAGTGAAGGCAGTCCGATCCTCATTCTCGATCCGAGCGAAGACGATGCAACTCAGGAGGCGTCGCCGACGACGGGAGCGCCAGCTCACACGCCCCCTAAAAAGGAAGCGGCGGCTTCCGAACATTTTGACGGCAGGGCCGATCACACGTGCGAAGTCCTCGTGCTCGGAGCCGGGCCGGGCGGCTATTCGGCGGCGTTCCGTGCCGCCGATCTCGGTGCGAAGGTCGTTCTTGTCGATCGCTGGCCCGTACTGGGCGGCGTCTGTTTGAACGTTGGGTGCATTCCCTCCAAGGCGCTGTTGCACACTGCCTTTATCTTAGAGGCGGCGCAGGCGTTGGCCAAACACGGTGTGGAGTTCGCGGCGCCAAAAATCGATTTGAAAAAACTCGCGGCCTACAAGGACGCGGTTGTTGCAAAGCTGACGAATGGCCTCGCAGCGATGGCCAAGGCGCGCAAGGTCACGACACTTCAAGGCACCGGTACGTTCGCTGACCCGCATCGCTTGCGCGTCAGTGATGAGGGTGGCCGCGAGACGATCGTGCGCTTTGAAAACGCGATCATCGCGGCGGGATCGGAAGCCGCGACGTTGCCGTTTCTGCCAGAGGATCCGCGTATCGTCGATTCGACAGGTGCGCTAGAACTACGGCAGATTCCGAAGACAATGCTTGTAATTGGCGGCGGCATCATAGGTTTGGAAATGGCGACGGTGTACGCGGCGTTGGGAGCCCGGATCGATGTTGTGGAGCTGCTCGACGGCCTGATGCTTGGCGCCGACCGCGATCTGGTTCGCGTCTGGCAAAAAGTCAACGCCCCGCGCTTCGATCGCATCATGCTGCAAACGAAAGTCACCGGAGCGGAGGCGCACGACGATGGCATCCAGGTGAAATTCGAAGGCGCCGACGCGCCTTCGGAACCGCTCACCTATGAAATGGTCCTAGTCGCTGTCGGACGAAAGCCGAATGGAAAAGCTATTCGAGCGGAAAATCTCGGCGTGCTCGTCAACGAGCGCGGTTTTATTCCGCCCGATAAGCAGATGCGCACGAACGTGCCCCACATTTTTGCGATTGGCGATATCGCCTCCGAGCCGATGCTGGCGCACAAGGCCGTGCACGAGGGGCACGTCGCCGCCGAAAACGCAGCAGGAAAGTCGAGCTATTTCGACGCCCGGCAAATTCCGTCGGTTGCCTACACCGATCCGGAAGTCGCATGGGCTGGCGTGACCGAGAACGAAGCGAAAGCGCGTGGGTTGGAGATTCGGAAGGCGGTCTTTCCTTGGGCAGCGTCCGGCCGCGCCATTGCTAACGGCCGCGACGAAGGGTTCACCAAGCTGCTGTTCGATGCAACGACTGAGCGGATCGTCGGCGGCGCGATCGTCGGAACGGACGCCGGCAATCTCATTTCAGAGATTTGCCTTGCCATCGAGATGGGCGCCGACGCGGTCGATATTGGCAAAACGATTCATCCGCATCCGACGTTGTCCGAAACCGTCGGCATGGCCGCAGATGTTTTCGAAGGGATATGT
>DATLJG010000437.1:0-4163 GCA_035538995.1 Hyphomicrobium sp.
CCCGCGAAACATAACGCCCAAATACCGAAACTGAGAACGCGGAGAGCGGAGAGCTTGTTCATTCCCAAATGGCTCCGTTAGGCGAGAAGCGCGCCGACGTCAGGTTTACCGACAGTTGGTGGGCCCTCATGGTGGCGGAAAAACGCCGAAAGGTACTGGGCTGAAGCGGAACATGGCCCGTTCGCATGTGCTGGTAAACTGCTGGCGAAGAAAAATCCGGCGAAAATACAGCGTTGTGTCCCGAAGACCCCTATTCGAGTGTAACCTAACTCAAGGGCGCGACAAAATCCGTTCTTGTTTCTGCCGCAATCGGCTTCGAAGAGCGGACAACAGATGCGGAGAGATGCACGTGCCGAGCGAGACCAGCTTATATCTGCAGTTCACTGCCGGTCGCGAGGCGGCGGATGACTTATGCTCCCTATTGACCGCCGCGCTTGATGCCGCCCCGATTGCAAGCCTGTTGATCGGAACCCAATCCGAGACGGCGCTCGACCCTGCTTCGACGCGCTCATTGGTGGAGCTTGCACAAAAACGCGGCGTCGCTGTTTTGCTGTCGGATGCAGGCCTTGCTGCGAACGTGAGTGCCGACGGCGTCCACGTTTCGTGGAGCGCGGATATCGTCCGGCAATTCAAAACCACGCGCGCGGCAGCAGGCGGAATGATCGTCGGCGCGGATGCCGGACGAACGCGCCATGACGCGATGGAACTCGGCGAATCCGGCGCCGACTACGTCGCCTTCGGGATTCCGGCTCATGTCGAGGATCGCCAGCGTGCCGCTGAACGGCAGCTCGATCTTGTTTCCTGGTGGAGCGAGGTTTTCGAGATTCCATGCGTCGCCCTCGACGTCGCCACCGTCGAGCAGGCTGGTCAATTGGCCAAGGCGGGGGCCGATTTCGTCGGCGTGGCAATCAACGGAAATGAGCCTGCCGCCGAGGCGGCCGCTCGGGTTCGCGCCTATTCGCAGGCGATCGCGGCGTACGAGGACGTGAAGTGAAGCACTCCCAATGCAAGTTGCTTGTGCGCTTCGGCGCGGCGGCCCTCTGCGTGCAGGCATTCGCATCTCCGCTCGCCGCTGAAAGCAGTTCGTGGTTCTCGCGCGACAGCACGACGGTTCCGAAATCCACGCCGTCGCGGCCACCGCAATCGGTGCCGCCCGCCTCCCATGAACAAGCACCGCCGCCGGCGTCCGGCGCCGATAAAAATGTTCCATCGATGGCGCCTGTCAGCGGCGACAATGCCGCCTATATGGCTTTCGACCAGGGTCAGTATTTAACGGCGCTGAAACTCGCTCGTGAAGCGGCGAAGCGCGGCGAACCGCAGGCGTATACGTTGATCGGGCGCATCTATGCGGATGGCCTCGGCGTTCCGAAGGACAACAGCAAAGCCTACGAGAACTTCGCGAAAGCCGCTGAACTCGGCGACATAGCGGGAACGTTCGCGGCGGGCGTCGCACTGGCCGACGGACGCGGCGTCAAGAAAAATCGCAAGGTCGCCGCGGAGTTGTTCGAAAAGGCGGCGCTCACGGGACACGCCGAAGCCAACTACAATCTCGGTCTTCTTTTTCTCAAGGGCGACGGCAAGCCGAAAAATCCGATCCGCGCCTTCCAGCACATTCAGTACGCCGCGCAGAAGGGCTTGGCGCAGGCACAGTATGACGTCGCCGAACTCTATCGAACGGGCACCGGCACGGAAGCAAACGCGCTCGAAGCGGCACGCTGGTTGTCGCGCGCCGCCGAACAAGGTCTGCCCGTCGCTGAATACGACTATGCCGTCCGATTACTGCAGGGCTTCGGCTTGAAGAAAGACGAGTCGAAAATTCCGGTTCTGATGCAGGCGGCTGCGGACAAAGGCATTCCGGGTGCGCAGAACCGGATGGCCTATCTCTTTCTTGACGGCATCAAGGTGAAGAAGGATCCGGTCGAAGCGGCCAAATGGCGTCTGATCGCGCAAAAGCACGGCTTCGAGGACAAAACGCTCGATGCGATGGTGGCCAAGTTGCCCCGGGCCGAGCGGCAGAAAGCCCAGAAGGAAGCCTCCGCCTGGACGGATCAAATCCGGGTCGGCGAAGGGCCCTAGCGCCCGCGTGCGCCCTTAAGTCCCGGCGCTCTCCTTGCTAGTTGTGACTGGAGCGGCTAGAGCCCACTGTTCGGCCATTCCCCGTCATGCCCGGACCCGGACCCTCGCCCCAATGATCAACGTCTCGCCTACTCTCAACGTCATGATTTCTGCTGCCCGCAAAGCCGGGCGCAGCCTGATCCGCGATTTCGGCGAGGTCGAGCACCTGCAGGTTTCGATCAAGGGGCCCGCCAACTTCGTCTCAGCAGCCGATCACAAGGCCGAGGACATCATTTTTCGCGAACTCTCCAAAGCCCGGCCCGGTTACGGCTTTCTCATGGAGGAGCGCGGCGAAGTTGCAGGGGCCGACAAAACGCATCGCTGGATCGTCGATCCGCTCGACGGCACGACGAACTTTCTACATTCAAACC
This sequence comes from Hyphomicrobium sp., assembly GCA_035538995.1. GTDB lineage: Bacteria > Pseudomonadota > Alphaproteobacteria > Rhizobiales > Hyphomicrobiaceae > Hyphomicrobium_B. The sequence goes on from DATLJG010000437.1 coordinate 2,487, forward strand.
CGATGTTCGCCATCTCGATCGGACTTGAACGCGAGGGGCAGCTGATTGCGGGCGTCATTTATAATCCGGCAAGCGATGAACTTTTCACGGCCGAAAAGGGCAAAGGCGCCTACATGAACGATCGGCGGTTGCGCGTCGCGGCGCGCAAATCGCTGGCCGATTGCCTCGTCACGACCGGGATACCGCATCGCGGACGGGACAATCATCCGCGTTTCCTAAAGGAAATGTCGGTGCTGATGCAGGAAGTCGCCGGTATCCGCAGGTCCGGTTCGGCAGCGCTCGATCTGGCGTTCGTTGCGGCCGGGCGCTTCGACGCTTATTGGGAACGCAATCTGAAGCCGTGGGATCTCGCCGCCGGTATCGTCATCGTCCGCGAGGCGGGTGGCTCGGTCAGCGATCTCGCAGGCAAAGATAAATTCCTTGAAAACGGGGATATTCTTGCGGCGAACATGACGCTTCACAAGGCATTTGGCGCGATCCTGTTCGATAAAGCGTGAGCCGGACCGATCCTGCCCCGAAATTGCCTGCTCCGGCATTATGTTGCCCGTTTTCGATGTGACAGGCATGCGCTAAGGTCCAGTTGTTGACCGCGGGGGACGTTCGGGAGACCATCAATGGCTAAGATCCGCCCGGGCGATGCCGCGGCACTCGCTCCGGTTTCGCGCCGCCTGACACCGCCAGGTGTCTTTTTGCTGCGAATGACCATATTCCTGACGCTTGTCGGGTTTCTGGCCGCGATCCTTTTCGATCAGCTGAAGCATTCCTTTCTGAACAATCCCGGCCTCAACGGGCTCATCGTCGGCACGCTGGCGCTCGGCATCATTTACGCCTACCGGCAGGTGATGCGGCTCTACCCGGAAATCCGTTGGGTCAACGCATTCCGCATCGCCGATCCGGGCCTGTCCATCAGCGCCAAGCCGGTGTTGCTGGCGCCGATGGCGACGATGCTGCGCGACCGCACCGGCACGATCTCGATTTCGACGGCTGCCATGCGCTCGTTCATGGACTCGATCGGGTCGCGTCTCGACGAAGCCCGCGACACCGGCCGCTACATGGTCGGCCTGCTGGTCTTCCTCGGTCTGCTCGGCACATTCTGGGGCCTGCTCGAAACAATTCAGTCGGTGGGGCACGCGATCGATACGCTCGATACGAAAGCCTCCGACAACGTGCAGCTTTTCAGCGATCTCAAAGCCGGTCTTTCGGCGCCGTTGAAAGGCATGGGCACGGCGTTCTCGTCCTCGCTGCTCGGCCTTTCAGGCTCGCTGATCCTCGGCTTCCTCGAACTGCAAGCCAGCCACGCCCACAACCGGTTCTATAACGAATTGGAAGAATGGCTCTCGGGCATCACGGAGCTGACGCCTGGCGGTGTTTCGACGTCGTCCGGTGATTACGTGAGCCGTCAGCTTATCGGCGCGGTGACCGACATGCAGCGGGCGCTCGAAGATTTCACGGCTCGCCTCGGCGAACAGCCGGTGGTGCCGCCTCGCGTCCTGACTCAACAATCGGAAAAATCGCAGGAGGAAGTTCGCGATCTGGCGCGCGGCGTCAATCAACTCGTGACGCAGATGCGCTCGGAGCAGAAAGTCGTCCGCGAATGGGTGGACGAACAGGCGCAACAGCAGGCCGAGGTCGCGAGCATGCTGCGGAACCTCGCCGACGCCATGAAGCGCGGAGGCT